>NZ_JBFBCI010000003.1:0-279797 GCF_040683095.1 Sphaerisporangium sp. NPDC051017 | reverse complement strand
CGCGGAACCCGGTCTCATCGAAGTGCGCGATCGGGGCCGCGGCGATCTCCTCACAGGCGCGGGCCAGGAACCCCTCCAACCGCCCGGCGGCTCGTCCGGCCATGTTCAGCACGCTCGCGCCCGAGATCGGAACGCCGAACAACTCCTCCAGGGCCTTGGCGGTGCGGTCCTTGGACAGGAACTGCCCCATGTACAGGTACACGATGATCGCGGTGATCCGGGAGCCGTACTGCACCGGCGCCGTCACCTCCTGCGGGGCGCTGCCGCGGGTGACGACCCCGCACCCACACCGCCGCTCGATCAGCTGATGCTCGGTCACCTCGACCGTGACCGGCGGGATATCGAACACCTGCCGGCGCTTCACGCCGGCCTCGGGCGCGCCGGCCAGGTCGTGCCCGCAGCCTCGGCACCGCTCCGGCTCGTGCCGCAGGCGGATGTCAGGCCGATCGACCTGCATCAACGTAGCCCCCGGGGTTCCCTTCGGACGTCCCGGCTTCCGCTGACCGCTCTTGCGCAGCGATTTCGGCGCGGGCTTGACCAGCCCATCGGAGCTCGGCGGCTTGGAGGAGTTACCCGAGTTCAGCCCCAGCCGGGCCTCCAGATCCGCGATCCGCGCGTTCGCCTTGTCCAACGCAGCCCGTGTGTCCGCCAGTTCTCTGCGCGTGGTTTCCAGCGCCGTGTCCAACCGCACCACCAGCGCTGCGAGCTCGTCGTACGACGGCTTCGGCACGGAGGACGTGGACACCCGACAGATGATCGCGGATCACGCACTGCCGATCAAATCGGACAGCCTCACGAAAGACGTAACCAGTTACTCACGATCTTCGTTTGGTCAGCTGAGCGGTTCGGCTGGGTGTTGAATTCGCCGTCGTGTCAGCCCGGTGGCCCGGCTGTCGCGCCGGGTGGGCGGGGTTCCACGGGCCCGGGATGTCCTTTCTTGGTTGTTGGGGCGGCTTTGTGCTGGTCAGGTCGGTGTGGGCAGTGCTTGGAGCCGGGTGAGGGCGGCAGTGAGCCAGCCGGCCCAGGGCCAGCGCGCGGCGATGCGTAGTCGTAGCCTGCGGCCGCCGCGAACCAGCCGGCCGGCGACGGCGAACAGGCGTAACCGAAGGCGCTTGGGCTCATACCGGCGGGCGTCGACGCCGTGCAGGGCGAGCATCTGCATCCAGGCCAGCAGTTCACAGGCCAGCGCGACAATCTCGCACCAGATCTGGTTTTGAGCGAAGTCGTGCAGCGGCAGATTGCGCAGGCCGGTGTCCTTGGCAGCGCGGATGCGGTCCTCGCAACGCGCACGGCGGCGGTGGCGCAGCTCCAGATCGGCGAGCTGACCCTGCTTTGTGCTGGTGACAAAGCAGGTGAAGCGGTGCCCGTCGAGGTCGGTGAACCGCAGCTGGGCGCCGGGGTGCGGGCGCTCCTTACGGACGATCAGGCGCATCCCGCGCGGCCAGGCCGACAGATCGAGCATGCCGGTGAGCTCGGCGACCCAGGCGCCGGGCCGCACCTGCCGGTCGGCGTCGTAGGCGGGCGTCCACGCATCGGCGGGCAGGGCCAGGATCGCCTCCCCGATGTCGGCGGTGAGGGTGAACCCGATCGAGTAGGCGAGCCACCGGCCCGGCCGGGTCAGCCAGGACAGGAACTCATGGGTGCCGCCGCCGGAGTCGGTGCGGATCAGCACCTTGCGACGGCGCTGCTTGGGAAGCTGGGCCAGGGCGAGTGAGGTGGCGTCGATGTGGTCGGCGGCGGTGTTGGACCCGGCGTTGCCGGGGCGCAGCAGCAGGGCCAATGATTCGCCGGCGCCGGCGGGGCCGTGGTCGGCGAAGACCGTCATCGGGTGGAAGCCGAAGGTCTTCTTCCAGGTCGGCGCCGCATCCTGCTTGTCGGAGTGGGCGGTGACGATGGTGGCGTCGATGTCGATGGGGATCAGATCGCCATCGGCGCCGGGCGCATCACCTCCAGCCAAGGCCCAGGCCCGCTCACGCGCGGCGGCACGGGCGGCGCGGATGGCCTTCAATGCCCGGGCCGGGTCGGCAGCCAGCCGGTCGATCAGCCGGGAGACGGTGGGATCGGAGGCCACCAGGCCGAACATCTGCGGCTGGGCGCGCAGCATCGCGATGTCGGCCAGGCAGTCCCCGCCCAGGGCGAGAGTGATGGCCAGATCAGTGATGACCTTGCCGGGATCGTGGATGGCCCGCGCGGGTCGCCATCGCTGCAACTGCTGCGATAGCGCCCGCTGCAGACCGGTGACGCGCAACGTCTCCAATAGAAGCAGCGCGCCGGCCTGTGAGATGAGTCCGGATGCGTCGGCGGACGCCACGATCTTGCGCGGGGAGACGATAGTCTTCACGTGAAAAGTGCCTTCTGAACTGGCGTGGACTGGACCCTAGACAAGCCCTATCCTCCCAGTTCAAAGGCACTTTTCTCATGTAAACGATCAAGCTGGCTCAAATTCGCCATGAAAGCCGCAGGCTAGTTAACTGCTAGAAATGCCTCCGGCGGGGGATTCGGCTCCGGGACTGGCACGAGCGTTGCCGAAGGTCCGTAACGGGTTGCTGTGGAAGCCTGCCCATCCCGTGCGCCGTCATCCCGGGCAGAGCCAAGCAGACCAGGGCCAGGGGCACAAGACCGTTCGTCCGGTAGGGCGCTGCGTCTTGTGCCCCTGGCCCTGGCCCGCTTCCCCTCCGAGGCGGGATGACGGCAGACGGGACCACCAGGCAGGCCCCTTGCCGCCGGGGAAAAGACCCGCGCTCATGCGCGTCGGTGTCTCTGTTCCCGTCGCGGTGTCGCCGGCCCCAACCGCTTCGCGGCCCCTTCGGGGTGCTTCGCATTGGCGCCGGCCACACCACTACCGCACGGGGATAGCCCGCCATCAGCCGGGCGACTGTTCCCGAGCCTGTTGCCGTGCGATCTGCCGAGCTGTGGAGATGCGTTGCCGTGCCAGCTCAGCCCAGAACCGTTCCCCGTCCCGGTGGCCGCTTCCAGTGAACCGCCATTCCCCGACCGTGACCGTCTGCCGTTCGGCCGGATCGGGCAGCCCCCGACGCTTGCGCGCCTCTTCCGACTGATAGTCGGCCCGAGCCTGCCGCAGCGTGCCCAGGGTCGTTGAGTAGTGACGGCTCTTGGTCGAGAAGTGCCCCCGGTAGCCGAGCATGTGGGCCCACCGCCGCAGCGGGATGAGCCGATATTCGGGAAGGTCGTTCAGGACGAAGCACGTGTAGATCATGCGCCGGGCGTGCTCGGTGACGTCCAGGAAGGCGACGTCACGCATCTGCCGGATCGGCCGGTCCACCGTTCCGGAGGCTTCCGCGCCCTTGGTGGCGTACTTGGCGATGTAGGAGGCCACCCGCTGATCTGCGATCCCTTCCAGCGAGGTAGAGACGTAGATGGGTTCGACGTCGAGTTGCCGGCCCCAGCGAGCGACGAACGAGGCACCGTCCTCCGGCACCGGGACCGAGAGGGACGCCGCAGCCTCCCCAATGGCCGCCTGTAGTAGGGGCACGCTGGCCCAGCCTGGGGGGGCCGCCCCGGGGCCGTCCGGTCCGTCCAGCCGGATCACGGCATGGAAGTGGACCAAGCCCCGCGCCTGATACTCGGCAACCTTGGCGTAGGACAGCCGCAGCCGCCGTCGTAGCTCCGCGCGCGTGATGCCGAGCTGGCGGGCAAAGACGGCAGGGAGAGCTTGAGTGAAGCGCCGCCACAACTCGCCCGCATGGGCGTTCCACAGCACCGCGCCCGCGTAGTCGTAGCAGTCCACGCAGACCGGTTGCCCGACCTGGGGATCATCCTCCTCATGGCGTGCGCCGCAGCCTTGCGGCCGTCCGTGCTCACACACCGGGTTGTCCCGCCGGGGACGACACGGCAGCACCTTGCCGTCCCTCTCACGACGAGCATGGACCGCGCCGAACGAGGGGGCCGTGAAGGTGGCGAACACCCGGGGATGCGCGCTCACGTCCTCCGGGACGTCCTTGCCGCCCCGCAGGCCGGACAGGATCAGGTGATAGGTGTCGTCCCGGTAGACCTCCGCACAGGCAGGACACCGGGACGCGCGACGGTTGCCGCACGCGGTGAGCAGGTACCCGGTTGGCTCATCAGCCGTCCGGTAGACATCCAGGACCTCTAGAGCAGAGTCGAAGGTGATCCGGTGACCCTGAAGCCGGATCGGCTCAGCACAGCCACCAGTGCCGCGCACCATCTGTTGCCACCGGGCGAAGTCCGGCATGGCAGCGCGCTGAGCAGCGGCGTAGATCTCGGGAGAGAAGCCGGGGACCTCGCTCACGCGACCCTCCCGTTCGGGTCGAGCACGGGGTTGGGAACGTGGTTCGCACTCACTTCGACGCCGAAGACGGCAGCAACGCGCCGCCATTTGTCGGTGGACCACCGGGGGGATTCAGTGGCTTTGCGCTTGCCCCACTCCTGAGCAAGCGCGAGATTAGGCACCAACGCATCGGGTACCAGCGGGGGGCTCCTTTCGCCGCAGGGAGCCACCGACGCACGGGAAGAAGAAAGCACCATCGCGGCATGCCAAAGAAGCGGCATGATGTGACGATGATGCTTTCAGCGAGAGCAATTTGGAGTGTTTGTAAGTTTATGCGCGATGTTTTATAGACCGGTTGGCGCGCCAATTTTTTGGCCTACCGCTGGGCCGGGCACATCCAGCGGAACGGCAACCATGTATTTATGTTTTAGTATTCCCGGTAGTTTATTCGCGCCGAATCGTATCGCGTGCCGGTTTCTCGCTGTTCCTGTCTCTCGTGATCGGGTGGCGTGGACGTACTCAGATCTACCATGCCGACAACGAGTAAGGCCAGGTCAAAGTTCCCAGCAGGGGGCGAACCAGGGACTTTCCATCTACGTCCCGCAGCGTCCACGAGCGTCCCATGACGTCCGCAGACGTCCCCCTTTCCCAGGCACATGGCAAGGGCGCTGTCACCGGAAGTAAGGGTTACAGCGCCCTGGCAAGCCGGAGACGTCTTGGACGTCTCGTCAGTCCTCCCGCCAGACAGGCTCTAGAAGATCAGGATCGAACTTCTTTTGCCCCCTCCCTGCGGGACGCATGATCACAGTGTGCAACGCCTCGCGGATGTATGTCCGCTTTGTTGAGATCGGTAGACCTCCCTCTGACTCTGGCAGGTACCACCGCCGCCGGATCTCCGCCATGTCGGTGACCGCTCGCCTACGCCGCAGTTCCGCCGAAGCGGAAATCTTGCTCACCTCTCCGCGAAGCCGCGCGATTTCCTGCTCTAGGCCAGGGGCGAGTTTGAAGAACAACTCATTACCGATGTTGCCCATGTTCCATTGGTTGGTCAGCTCATCCAACCGCTCTTGTGCGGCTTTGAGACGCTCCTCAGTTTGCGAGTCGCTCTGATCCGATGAGTCGGTGAACGTCGCCTCATCAAGCTTCGCCAAGACCGCCTCAGAGACGAAGAGGTCGACAAGGTCACCGCGACGACTACACCGCCCACAGCCCCCGTCCGCCTTGCTCCGGCACACGTAATCGTGGTGCTTCGCGCTCTTTCGCACGTTGACGCGCATGGGGGTGTTGCACATCTTGCCGTCCTCGCCCACGCGTCCGCATCGAAGGATTCCCGACAGCAGATAGGCCGGGTCCCGGTAGTCCGGGGGATGCGCCCTGCCGATCTCCATGTCTCTGGTGATGAAGTGGCCCTTACGGGCGTTGAAGACGGCCCGGATGGCGGTCCACTCTTCCCGCGTGAGAATGGTGGCCCACTTGCCTTGGATCGGCTCACCATCGGCACCACGAACCAGCTCACCGCCGAGCTCCCGCAGCCCGCACATACGGGGGTTCATCAAGGCGACCTTGAGCGATCGCACGCTCCAGTCATTGCCGAGTGAGGTTTTGACCCCCTGAGCCTGCAACTCCCGAGTGATCGAGTGAAGCGAGCGCCCGCCGAGGAAGTCTTTCGCGGCCTGCCGAAGGACTGCGGCTTCCTCCTCGTTCACAGTGAAGCGGTCTTCACGCCAGCCGAAGGGACGCGGCCCGCCGCCCGCTGGCCTGCCCTCCTCAGCACGGGCCCGGTGTGAGCGTCGCATGCGACGCTGCATCTTCCTTACCTCCATCTTGGAGATCACCGCCCCGAACAGGCCCATACTCTCGACATCTTCGCTGGACAGGTCCTTGCTGCCCCGAGCATCGGCGAACACACGACCGTCGAGGTAGGTGATCGCCTCCACGAAGCGCTCATAGTCACCCGGACGACGAGCGAGCCGGTCCTCCGCGACGATGACCACGCCCTGGACAGGTTCGCCGTTCGGCAGCTTTCCCGCACGTAGAACGCCTAGCATCGCCTCGAACTCATCACGGACAACGCCCTCTTTCGCAGCCGACTTGTCGTTGTCGGTGAACTCGTGGACGACGGTCCAGCCGTGCCGCTCAGCGGTCTCCCGATTGACCCTGTGCTGGTCTTGAACGCCATGCTCGTCACGCCTGACGTCAGCCGAGATACGGGCGTACGAGACGACAGGGACGGGGGGAATCTCAGACATCCTGTGCACCTCCGATGCACATCATGCCTGAGATTCATCATTACAATTTGCTTTACAGAGAAGAGGAGCGGGAGATGATCCCGCTGTGCCTGGACCAGGGCGTGGGGCTGATTCCCTGGAGCCCGCTGGCGCGCGGCGTGCTGGCACGGGCCGGGTCGGACGAGGCGACCACCCGGGCCGGGACCGACCCCCGCATCGAGTACCTGTACACCGACCCGGAGAACGACCGGCAGATCCTCGACCGGGTGGCGGAGACGGCCAAGCAGCGCGGCGTGCCCGCCGCTCAGGTCGCCCTGGCCTGGCTGCTGCACCAGCCGGGCCTCACCGCGCCGATCGTCGGCGCCACCAAGGACCGGCACATCGAGGACGCGGTCGCGGCCGTCGACCTGCCCCTGTCGGACGAGGAGCTGGCGTTCCTCACCGAGCCCTACCGCCCGCGGGCCGTCCGCCACTGAGCTCCCCCGGGGGGTCGGCCCGCCACGGTAGGGCCGGCCTGTTCGGCCAGGCCATCTCGGCGCGGGAGTCCCGTGGGGACGACTGGGCCAAGGAGGAGGGTGGGGTTTTCCCCACCGTGTTTCGAGAGGCCACGACCATGTCGCCGAGCGGACCGTGATCTCTACGGTGGGCGCATGATCTTCACAGAACGCCCCGGTCCGTCCCTCTGGACGCGATTCCGACTCCCTCTTTCCGGCACGTTCCTGCCGGTTCTGTCCGTGCTTGTCGGCCTGGCCGTGGCGCCTGCGCCGGCGATGGCGAAGGCCGTTTCCGCCTCTGCCCGCACCGGATCCGCCGCGAGCCCGGTCGGCGAGCTTGCCTGGAGTGCCTGTCCCGGCCCTGCGGGCATGGAGTGCGCCACGATCGAGGTGCCGGTGGACTGGGCCGCGCCCCAGGGTGCCCGGATCAAGCTGGATGTGGCCCGGCTGCCCGCCACCGATCCGGCGGGCCGCCTCGGGAGTGTTCTGACCGTGCCCGACGGCGGTCCGGGCATCCAGGGCGTCCTGGCCGCGGCACCGGAATCGTTCGCCGGGCTGCGCCGCCGGTTCGACGTGGTCGGCTATAACCCGCGCACCAGCGTGGCGGGACGCCATCTGCCGCCCTCGTGCGGTGTTCCGGGGCGGCCGCTCGGGGACCCCGGGGACCGCGCCGCGTACGAGAGCCAGGCTGCGGCGCTGGAAAGCCTGGTGGAGCGGTGTCGCCGCGACGACACGCTCGGCCTCGCCGACCACCTGGACTCCGTGTCGGTGGCCAAGGACATGGAGGCCCTTCGGATCGCCCTCGGCGAGGATCGGCTCAACCTGATGGCGCTGTCCTACGGCGGGGTCCCGGCCGCCGCCTACGCGCGTCTGTATCCCGGCCGCGTCCGTGCCGCCGTCTTCGACAGCACCCCCGACCCGGCGTCAGGCTGGCGTGGCATGGAACGCGTTCAGTTGCGCGCCACCGAGGCCGCGTTCAGGCGGTTCGCCTCCTGGTGCGCGGGAGAGGGCGCCTGCCCGCTGCGTGGGCGTGACATGCGTGGTGTCTGGCGTGACCTGATCGGGAGCACCGAGCGCGAGCCGGTGACCCACACCTCCGCCCGGGGGACGATCCGGCTGACCGATCTGCATCTCAAGGCGATGGCCCGGCTGGTCCTCGCGGTGCCGGAGCGCTTCGCGGAGTTCGCCGGCGCGCTGGCGGCGGCGAACGAGGGTGACTTCACTTGGTTCGGCGACCAGATCCTGGGCATCTCGGCGAGTTGGAGCTCCCCGGGCGCGGCGGCGACACGCTGCCCGGACGGTCTGGTGCGTCTTGGGTACGATGCCCTCGTCAGCGACCGGCGATACAGCGAGCGGCTCTCTCCGGACTTCGGCGGGGGTGTCGGCACCGGGCTGGAGGCCCTGGCCTGCTCCGGCTGGCGGCACCGGCCGGTGGCGGCGCCGCGTCGCCTTCCCCCTGGTCTGCCCCCGGTGCTCGGGCTCGGCGGCGACCGTGACTTCGCCGTCACCTCGCTTCTGGTCCGGCAGGTGCCCCGCTCGGCCGCCGTCCGCTACGACGGTCCCGTGCACGTGGTCTATCTGCGCGCCAAGAACTCGTGCGTCACCGGGTACGCCGATCGGTACCTGACGACACGGGCCCTGCCTCCCTCCGGTGCCGTCTGCTCGCCTAGGTAATGGGGTCGTCGGCGTTGGCGGTCGTCGCCGGGAGTCGGGGCCGCGGATTGTCGGCGGGTTTCCGTAAGCTGAGGCGCATGGGACGGGCGAATGACGAGGCCGCGGCGGCGCTGGAAGAATACGCCGATCTGTTCGCGATGACCGGCGGGGACGCCTTCCGGGTGCGCAGCTACCAGAAGGCCGCCAAGGCCATCGCGGGGTTCCCCGAGGACATCTCGCGGGTCGACGTCCGCAAGGTGCCCGGGGTCGGCGAGGCCATCGCGAAGAAGGTCGAGGAGTTCCTTCAGCGGGGCGCCTTCCGCCAGCTCGACGACCTTCGCTCGCAGGTGCCCGAGGGGGTGCGCCGCATGACGCGCATCGCCTCGCTCGGCCCGAAGAAGGCGGTGTTCCTGTTCCACGAGCTCGGCATCGACTCGCCGGAGGCGCTGGCCGAGGCGATCCGCGAGGGCCGGCTCACCGGGCTGAAGGGCTTCGGCGCCAAGACCGAGGGGAATTTGCTCAAGGGCATCGAGCAGCTACGCCAGGCGGGTGAGCGGGTGCACCTCGGCGTGGCCATGGATCTCGCCGAGCGCGTCCTGGCCTCGCTGCCCGCCGAGCGCATCGCCTACGCCGGGTCGCTGCGCCGCATGAAGGACACCGTCGGTGACATCGACGTGCTCGCCGTCGGCCCGCAGAGCATCATGGAGGTGTTCAAGGAGCAGCCGTATGTCGCGGAGGTCATCGCGAGCGGCGAGCGCAAGACGTCGGTGCGCACGACGGCGGGCCTCCAGGTGGATCTGCGGGTGGTGCCCGCCGAGTCGTGGGGCGCGGCGATGCAGTACTTCACCGGCTCCAAGGAGCACAACGTGCGGCTGCGCGAGATGTGCGTGAAGCGCGGCTGGAAGCTGTCGGAGTACGGGCTGTTCGAGGGTGAGAAGGTCATCGCCTCCGAGACCGAGGAGGAGATCTACGCGGCGCTCGGCATGCAATGGGTGCCGCCGCCGCTGCGCGAGGACGGCGGCGAGGTCGCGGCGGCGCTGCGCGGCGAGCTTCCCGAGCTGGTGACCGTCGAGGACGTCAAGGGCGACCTGCACACGCACACGAACCTGACCGACGGCATCGCGACGCTGGAAGAGATGCTGGACGCGGCCTCCAAGCGGGGGTACGCGTACTACGCGGTGACCGACCACGCGCCCAATCTGTTCATGCAGCGCATGACGCTGGACAAGGCGCTGGAGCAGCGCGAGGAGCTGTACCGGCTTCAGGCGTCGTATCCGGGCATGCGGCTGCTGCACGGCACCGAGCTGAACATCGCGCCGGACGGCACGGTCGACTGGCCGCTGGAGGTGCTGGAGGGTTTCGACGTCCGGGTGGCGTCCGTCCACTCGCATTTCACGCAGTCGCGGGACGAGATGACCCGCCGGTTCATCGCCGCCTGCGAGAACCCGGGCGTGCAGATCATCGGCCACCCGACCACGCGGAAGATCGGCAAGCGTCCGCCGGTGGACGCCGACTGGGAGGCCGTCTTCGCGGCGGCCGGGCGCACCGGCACCGTCATGGAGATCGACGCCTACCCCGACCGCGCGGACCTGTCGTCCGATCTGATCCGCCTCGCGCGCCACCACGGGGTTAAGTTCTCCATCGACAGCGATTCGCACGCCGTCCCGCACCTGGGCAATCTGCGGTTCGGCGTCGGCCTGGCCCAGCGCGCCTGGCTGACGACGGACGACGTCATCAACACCTGGCCGCTGGACCGCCTGCTGGCCTTCCTCGGCCGGTCCTGAGCGCGACGCCCTCGTCGTTCGGACAACGCGCCGCCTTTACAAAGTAGATCAAAATCGGACGAATACGGCGAGACCCGGTCGCGGGCCTCGTGAGAGGGAGGGGGTGCCCGCGACCGGGCCTCGGGCGGCGGCGACGAGGGTCGCCGCCGCGGGACCGGCGGGCCGTGGCGGCGGCCCGCCGGGGGCGTCAGTGCGAGGTGGCCTTCTCGGCGCCCGCGCCGGTGAGGGAACGGACCTCCATCTCCGCGTACTTCACCGAGTCGTACCGCTTGCTCAGGACCGTCCCGAGGTAGCCGCACAGGAAGCCGATCGGGATCGACACCAGTCCGGGGTTCTCCAGCGGGAACCAGTGGAAGTCGACGTCGGGGAACATCGCCGTCGCCGACCCCGACACCACCGGGGAGAAGATCACCAGGATGACGGCGGACAGCAGGCCGCCGTAGATCGCCGAGACCGCTCCGGCGGTGTTGAACCGCTTCCAGAACAGGCTGTAGAGGATCGCGGGCAGGTTGCCGGACGCGGCGACGGCGAAGGCCAGCGCCACCAGGAACGCGACGTTCAGGCTCTGGGCGAGGATGCCGAGCCCGATGGAGACGGCGCCGATGACCAGGGCCGAGATCCGCGCCACCGTGATCTCCTGCCGCTCGGTGGCGTTGCCCCGCCGGAAGACGTGCGCGTACAGGTCGTGGGCGAAGCTGGACGAGGAGGCCAGCGTCAGGCCCGCCACGACGGCGAGGATCGTCGCGAAGGCGACGGCGGCGATGACGGCGAGCAGGATCGTGCCCCCGACGTCGCCGAACAGCAGCTGCCCGATCTTCAGGGCGAGCTGCGGGGCCGCGGTGTTGCCCGCCTTGTTCTGGTCGGCGATGGCCTTGCTGCCCACCAGCGCGGCGGCGCCGAAGCCGAGCACCAGGGTGAACAGGTAGAAGACGCCGATGATGCCGATGCCCCACAGGACGGACTTGCGGGCGTCCTTGGCGGTGGGCACGGTGTAGAAGCGGATGAGGATATGCGGCAGGCCGGCCGTGCCAAGGACCAGCGCGAGGCCCAGGCTGATCAGGTCGAGCTTGCTCGCGAGCCCCTTGGCCTCGACGCCGTACTTGAGCCCGTGGTTGAGGAACGCGTCCCCCTTGCCGCTCTGCTGGGCGGCCGTGCCGAGCAGGTCGGACAGGTTGAAGCCGAAGTGGCCGAGCACGAGCAGGGTGATCAGGGCGGCGCCGGCCATCAGCAGCACGGCCTTGACGATCTGCACCCAGGTGGTGCCCCTCATGCCGCCGACCACCACGTAGATGATCATCAGCAGGCCGACGACGACGATGGTGAGGGCCTTGCCCGCGGTGGAGGTGATGCCGAACAGCAGGCCGACCAGCGCGCCCGCGCCGACCATCTGCGCGAGCAGGTAGAAGATGCTGACGACGATGGTGGAGACGCCGGCGGCGGTGCGGACCGGGCGCGGGCTCATCCGGAAGGCCAGCACGTCGGCCATCGTGTACTTGCCCGAGTTGCGCATCAGTTCGGCGACGAGCAGCAGCGCCACGAGCCAGGCGACCAGGAAGCCGATCGAGTACAGGAACCCGTCGATTCCGGACAGGGCGATGATGCCCGCGATGCCGAGGAACGACGCCGCCGACATGTAGTCACCGCCGATGGCCATGCCGTTCTGGAAGCCGCTGAACGACCGGCCCCCCGCGTAGTAGTCGCTGGCGCTGCGGTTCTGCCGGCTGGCCCAGAAGGTGATGGCGAGGGTGGCGGCGACGAAGAGCACGAACAGCGTGATGGACAGCGCGTGGTCACTCACCGCGCACCCCCTCGATCTCGCCGCGGAGCTTGTCGGCCAGCGGGTCGAGTTTCCTGTCGGCGTGCCGCGCGTACAGCCAGGCGATCAGGAACGTGGAGACGAACTGCAGGGCCCCGAAGATGAGCGCGACGTTGATGTCCCCGAGGACCTTGGTGCCCATGAACCCGCGCGCCCACGCCGACATCACGACGTACAGCAGGTACCACACGAGGAAGGCCACGGTCACCGGGAAGGCCCAGTTGCGGTAACGCCGGCGCAGCTCCTGGAACTCGGCGCCGGCCTGCACCTGTTCGTACCCGGAGGATTCATCTTGTCTAGTGGTCACGTGACCTCCCACATGGTGACTTGGATCACGCTCACCGTAAGAGGATCGTGAGGAGCCGCGAAGGGCGCCGGGCGGCGTTCTCGCCAAGCCGCCCCGACCCATCGCTCACAGGGGGCCGCCTTGCGACGAAAGGTTCGTTACACGCGACGAGCGGTCCGCCGGCGCCGCCGGGTCGAGCGCGGGCGCTCACGTGGAGCGCGGACTCCAGTCGCCGCGGTTGACGTCCAGCGTGTCGGGCGCGTGCAGCCGCACCATCGTACGCGCGACGCCCCGCGGGGTGCGGCCGGGGGTGAGCAGCGAGACGGCGATCATCACGAGGAACGAGATCGGCACCGTCCACGCCGCCGGCTGGGCGAGCAGCGCGCCCGCCCAGCCCGTCGTGGGGCCCCCGGCGATGACGGCGAACCCGGCGCCGCCGGCCAGCCCGCCGCCGATGAGCAGGCCCGCCATCGCGCCGGTGGTGGTCAGCCTGCGCCACCAGATGCCGAGCACGAGCAGCGGGCAGAACGAGGACGCGGCCACCGCGAAGGCGAAGCCCACGACGTCGGCGACGGCCAACGAGCGGGCGACGGTGGCGAGCACGAGCGGCACGCTGATCGCCATGAGCGTGGCGGCGCGGAAGGACGGCACTCCCCCGCGCAGGATGTCCTGCCCGATAACGCCCGCCACCGACACCGCGAGCCCGGACGAGGTGGACAGGAACGCGGCGAACGCGCCCGCGGTGACGAGCGCGGTGAGCAGGTCGCCGGCCATGCCGCCGACCAGCCGCCCGGGCAGGGTGAGCACGACCGCGTCGGTGCGCCCGGTCATCAGCAGCTCGGGCGTGTAGAGGCGGCCGAGGAAGCCGTAGATGGCGGGCATCAGGTAGAAGGCGCCGAGCAGGGTGAGCACGACGAGCGTCGTCCTGCGCGCGGCCCGCCCGTCGGGGTTGGTGTAGAAGCGGACGAGCACGTGCGGCAGGCCCATGGTGCCGAGGAACGTCGCGAGGATCAGCGAGTACGTCGCGTACACCGGGTGCTCGCGGCCGTGCAGCGGCAGCGCCCACTCGTGGTCGCTGAGCACCGGCAGGTCCGCGACGTGCGGCACGGGCGTGCCGGCGGGGAAGGTGACGGTGGTGTCGTGGGCGATGCGGTGCGGGCCGGGGCCGAGGGCGACGGGCTCTCCCCGGACGGCGCGGCCGTCCACCCGTCCGGTCGCGGTGACCGTCACGGGCCGCTGGACGCGCACGGTGACGTCGGCGCCGACCGCGACCGTCACCGCCTCGGCGAACACCGGCGGGACGTCCCCGTGCGGGGCGGGGCGTCCGGCGTGGTTCCAGGCGAGCAGCAGGAACGCCACGGGCAGCGCCAGCGCGGTCAGCTTGAGCCAGTACTGGAACGCCTGGACGAACGTGATGGACCGCATGCCGCCGGACAGCACGTTGACCCCGACGACGACGGCCACCAGCAGGCCGCCGACCCACGCGGGCGCGCCGGTGATCTCGCGGAACACCAGGCCGGCGCTCTGGAACTGCGGCATGAGGTAGAGCCAGCCGATGAGGACGACCAGCACGCTGGCCACGCGGCGCACGGCCATCGACTCCAGCCGGGCCTCGGCGAAGTCGGGCAGCGTGTACGCGCCGGAGCGGCGCAGCGGCGCCGAGACCAGCACGAGCAGCACCAGGTAGCCGCCGGTCCACCCCACCGGCAGCCAGAGCATGTCGGCCCCGTAGGCGAGAATCAGCCCGGCGATGCCGAGGAAGGACGCCGCCGAGAGGTACTCGCCGCCGATCGCCGAGGCGTTCCACAGCGGCGAGACCGTCCGGGAGGCCACGTAGAAGTCGGAGGTCGTGCGCGACAGCCGCAGCCCGAACGCGCCGATGAGGAGCGCGGCCACGACCACGATCAGCACGGCGGTCAGGCCGAGCCCGGCGCTCACCGCGCCCGCCCAGCGCTCACTCGCGCTCGACCAGGTCGGCGAAGTGGCGCTCGTTGCGCTCGGCGCTGCGCACGTACAGCCAGGCCCCGGCGACGAACGCGGGGTAGATCAGCCCGGCGAGCACCACCCAGGGCAGAGGAAGGCCGAGCAGACGGGCCTCGCGCAGCGCGGGGACCAGCATGAACAGCAGTGGCAGGCCGCCGATCAGGCACGCGAGCACCGTGCACACGAACAGCGCCAGCCGGAACTGGGTGCGGATCAGCGAGCGCATGTAGACCTCGCCGAGGCTGGTCTGCTCGTCGATCTCCATCGTGGCCGGGTACCGGGGGCGGCGGGCGGCCCGGGTGCGCGGGCTGGTCACGACCTCGCGGCGCGGCGGGCCTTTGTGCGGCGTCATCGCGGCGTCACTTCGCCCTCATCCGGCCGCGTCCGGCAACATCCGGTCTCATCCGGTCTCATTCGGTCTCATTCGGTCTCATTCGGCACGGCCCTTGCGGGCGCGGCGCACCAGCAGGTCGCGCAGCTCGCGCGTATGCCGGCGGCTCACCGGGATCTCGGTCTCGCCGATGCGCACCGTGCAGCGGCCCGAGTCGATGTGCAGCTCGTCGATGTGCTTGACGGCGACCAGGTGGCTGCGGTGGACGCGGACGAACCCCGCGCCGGCCCAGCGTTCCTCCAGGGCGGCCAGCGGGATGCGCACCAGGTGGCTGCCGGTGGGCGTGTGCAGCCGGGCGTAGTCGCCCTGCGCCTCGACGAAGCGGACGTCGGAGCTGGCCACGAACCGGGTCACGCCCGCCAGCTCGACGGGGATCGTGTCGGCGTCCGGCGTGGCGCGGCCGGGTTCCTCCGGGAGCCGGGGCCCGGGGACGGCGGCGTCGGGGACGGCCGCGCACACCCGGCGGATCGCCTCGGCGAGCCGCTCCGGCCTGACCGGTTTGAGCAGGTAGTCCTCGGCCTTGATCTCGAAGGCGTCCACCGCGTGGTCCTCGTACGCGGTGACGAACACGACCCGGGGCGGGCGGGCGAACTGCGTGAGCAGGCGGCCGAGCACGACGCCGTCCAGCCCGCGCATGCGGATGTCCAGGAACACCGCCTCGATGGGCCGGCCGTCGGCCATGGCGCGGTCCAGGATCTTCAGCGCCGAGGCCCCGTCGCGCGCCGTCGCCACCTCGCCGATGCGGGGATCGGCGCGCAGCAGGTACGCCAGGTCCTCCAGCGCCGGCTGCTCGTCGTCCACCGCCAGCACGCGCAGCGCGGTCACGTCACATCCATTCGCCGGTCAATTCTGAGGAATGTTTTTCGAGCGTGATGAATCCGGGCCGGGAAGTCAACCGGTCGCGGCCCGGACCTGCGCATACTTCGATAACTATCCGGAGACGGCGGACTCGGCCGGCTAGACCGAGACGCCCTGCCGGTACTTCGGCAGCCGGACGCTGACCTTGGCCCCCGCGCCGAGCGCCGTCTCCACCACCAGGCCGTACTCATCGCCGTACACCTGGCGCAGCCGCTCGTCCACGTTGGCCAGGCCGACGCCGCTGGTGCCCGACCGCTCGTCGGGGTCGCCCGCCAGGATGCGCCGCAGCCGCTCGGGGTCCATGCCGATGCCGTCGTCCTCCACGCTGATGCGGCACTCGGCCCCGGCGTCCTCGGCGATGATCGTGATGTGGCCGACGCCGGGCTTGCCCTCAAGGCCGTGCCGCACGGCGTTCTCGACCAGCGGCTGCAGGCACAGGAACGGGACGGCCACCGGCAGCACCTCGGGCGCGATGCGCAGCGTCACCAGCAGGTGGTCGCCGAAGCGGGCGCGTTCCAGGGTGAGGTAGCGGTCGATCGAGCGCAGTTCCTCGGCGAGCGTCGTGAAGTCGCCGTGGCGGCGGAAGGAGTAGCGGGTGAAGTCGGCGAAGTCGAGCAGCAGCTCGCGGGCGCGCTCGGGGTCGGTGCGGACGAACGAGGCGATCGTCGTCAGCGAGTTGTAGATGAAGTGCGGGGAGATCTGCGCGCGCAGCGCCCGCACCTCGGCCTCGATCAGCAGCGTGCGCGAGCGGTCCAGCTCGGCGAGCTCCAGCTGCGAGTCGACCCAGGTGGCGACCTCCTGCGTGGCGCGGACCAGTCCCGCCGAGGCGTGGCCGCCGTACGCCGCGAGCGAGCCGACCACCCGATCGTCGGTGGTGAGCGGCACCACGACGGCGTACCGCACCGGGCACTCGGGCAGGTCGCAGGCGACGGCCTCGGGGCCGAGCACCTGGATGCGGCCGTCGCGCAGGGTCTCGGCGGCGTGGGCGAAGGCGTCGTGCGCGTGGTGCTCCCCCGCCCCGTCGTACACCAGCAGTTCCTCGCCGCTGGTGATCGCGATGGCGGGCGAGCCGAGCAGCTCGCGCAGGTAGCGGGACGCCTTGAGCGCGCCGGCCGCGGTGAGCCCGGCGCGCAGGGGTGGCGCGGCCAGGGACGCGGTGTGCAGCGTCTCGAAGGTGGCACGCTCGGCGGGGCTGGTGCCGAGCTCGCGCCGGCCGCGCAGCATGCGCCAGAGCACGACCGAGGGAACGCCCAGGAGGACCAGCACGACGGGGACGGCCAGCAGCGGTTCCACGCGGCCGCAGCCTACTCCACCTCGCGGCCCGGGGCCTGCCCCGTTCCCAGCATCTCGGCGGCGACCTTGGCGGCGTAGGCGGCGGCCTCGGCGTCGTCGGCGTACTTCGTCCGGGGCCAGAAGAAGCCGCGCAGGCCGTCCTTGCGGTTGCGGGGGACGATGTGCGCGTGCAGGTGCGGGACGCTCTGGCTGATCTTGTTGTTCATCCCCACGAACGTGCCCGCCGCCCCGAGGCCCTCCTCGACGGCGCGCGCGAGCTCCCGCACCCGCGTGAAGAACGGGCCGACCGCGTCCACGGGCAGGTCGGAAAGGGTCTCGACGTGCGTCCTCGGGACGACCAGGACGTGCCCCTTGAACACCGGGCGCGCGTCGAGGAACGCCACGGCGACGTCGTCGGCGTGGACGACGTGCGCGGCCAGCGTCCCGGCGGCGATCTCACAGAACGGGCAGCCCGGCACGGTCCCGGCGGGGGCGCTCAACTCGCGCAGCGTGCGCTGGAACAGCCGCTGCTCCTCGTTCAGCTCGAAATCCATGGACGTCCGACTCTCCTCGCTGTGGCCGCCGCGCGGGGACGGCTCACCCGGCCCATGGTGTCACGCCGCCGCGAACGAACAGAACCGCCCGTCAGGGGTGCGGAGCGGGCCCCGGCGCGGGGAGCAGGATGCGGAAGACCGTGCGGCCGGGGCGGCTCTCGGCCTCGGCGGAGCCGCCGTGCGCGGCCACCACCGCCCGGACGATCGCCAGCCCGAGCCCCGTGCCGCCCGAGGCCCGTGACCGGCCCTGGTCTGCGCGGACGAATCGCTCGAAGATCTCCCCCGCGAGTTCCTCGGGGAAGCCGGGCCCGTCGTCGGTCACCGAGAGCTCCACCCGCGTCCCGTCCGCCGCGGCGGCCGCCCGGACCAGCACGGTGATCAGCACGGTGGTGCCCGCCGGGGTGTGCCTGCGGGCGTTGTCGAGCAGGTTGGCCAGCACCTGGTGGAGCCGGTCGGCGTCCCCGCGGACCATCACCGGCTCCTCGGGCAGGTCGAGCCGCCAGCGGTGATCGGGCCCGGCCACGCGGGCGTCCCCGGTGGCGTCCAGGACCAGCCGGGTCAGGTCGACCTCGTCGCGCAGCAGCGGGCGCCCGGCGTCCAGGCGGGCGAGCAGCAGCAGGTCCTCGACGAGCCGGCCCATGCGCACGGACTCGGCCTGGATCCGGTCGAGCGCCCGCCCGACCTCGGGCGACACGGGGCCGGGGTGGCGGCGGGCCAGCTCGGCGTGCCCGCGGATCGCGGCCAGCGGCGTGCGCAGCTCGTGGCCGGCGTCGGCGGCGAACGTCCGCAGGCGCTGCTCCACGGCGTGCCGACGTGCCAGGGCGTCGCCGACGTGCTCCAGCATCCGGTTGAACGCCGCGCCCACCTGCCCGACCTCGGTGCGCGGGTCGGTGTACGAGACGCCGTCCGGCAGCGCCACCTCGCCGTCGGCGAGCGGCAGCCCGGTCACGTCCCGCGCGGTCGCGGCCACCCGGCGCAGCGGGCGCAGCGCCGCGCCCACCCACAGGGCCCCGGCGACGCCGGTGACGACCAGGGCGACGGCGAAGACCACGCCCTCCACGGCCTGGAGCCGGTGGACGATCCCCTCGGCCTCCACGAGCGGAAGCCCGGTGACGAGCGTGTCGCCGTCGGCCCCGGGCACGGCCATCAGCCGGTAGTCGCCGAGCCAGGAGAGCTTGACGCTGCGCCCGCGCCCGTCCGCCGGCAGCCCGGCGAGCTTCGCGCGGTCCTCGGCGGAAAGGGTCGGCACGGCCCCGGCGGCCGAGACGTCGTCCATGTCGCGGCGGGGGCTCACCACCCCGGCGTGGGTCACCGTCCCGTTCAGCACCCGGGCGCCGAAGGTGCCCGCGGCCTGGGCGCGGGTGTCGCCCCCGGCGGCGTACCGGTCTTTCCCCGGCTGGGCCGCGGAGTGCTCCAGGCTGGCGGCGAACCTGCCCCCGGCCTGGGCGAGCTGGCGGTCGATGCCCGCGTGCAGGGAACGGCCCAGGGCGAGGACGCTGGCGACGCCCACCGCCGCGCAGGCGCAGGCCAGAAGCACCAGCAGCCCGGCGATCAGCCGGCCCCGCATGGTCGCCGGCAGCCCGCGCACCCGCCGTGCCCGCGCGGGGATCATCCGGACGCCGGTTTGATCACGTACCCGACGCCGCGGACCGTGTGGATCAGTGGGGGCGCCTCGGCGTCGATCTTCTTGCGCAGGTAGGAGATGTACAGCTCGACGACGTGCGCCTGCCCGCCGAAGTCGTAGGACCACACGCGGTCGAGGATCCGCGCCTTGCTGAGCACACGCCGGGGGTTGCGCATGAGGAAGCGGAGGAGCTCGAACTCGGTCGGGGTCAGGTCGATCAGCTGCCCGGCCCGGGTGACCTCGCGCGCGTCCTCGTCCATGACCAGGTCGCCGACGACCAGCCTGCCGCCCTCGCCCGCGCGGGCCATGCCGGCCCGCCGCAGCAGGCCGCGCAGCCGCGCGAGGACCTCCTCCAGGCTGAACGGCTTGGTCACGTAGTCGTCGCCGCCCGCGGTGATCCCGGCGATCCGGTCCTCCACCGCGTCCCTGGCGGTCAGGAACAGCACGCAGACCTGGGGGATCTCCGCGCGCAGCCGGCGCAGGACCTCCAGACCGCCGATGTCGGGCAGCATGACGTCCAGGACGACGGCGTCGGGCGTGAACTCGCGGGCCGTCCTCAGCGCGGACGCGCCGTCGCCGGCCACCCGCACCTGCCAGCCTTCGTATCGCAGGACCGCGCTCAGGACCTCGGCGAGGTCGGGCTCGTCGTCGACGACCAGCACGCGCACGGGCGTGCCGTCGGGGCGTACCAGCCCCGTGACCGGGGGTGCCGTGATCTCCTCCATGGTGACTTCCAGGGTGCCGTCCGCACCGCAACGCACCCTATGCGATTCCTCTGAGAATCCTCTGAACGGCCGTCCCTGAGAGGAAACGCAGAGATTGCGCTGGCACGGTGGCCGGTGAACCCGACGAAGGGAGCACTTCGTGACCACCATCGACGCCGGCCGCCAGGGACGGGCGCGCGGGCGGCACACCCCCACCCCGGGCCGGCCCCGGGCGCGGGCCGTACGGCCGGGCGCCGCCGCGAGGGTGACCCTGGCGCTCATCGGCGCGGGGGCGGCGGCCGTGGTGGCGCTGTGGTGGGCGGACACCCCCGTGGTGGCCGGGGCCGGCGACTGGCTGACGAACGCGGGAAGGATCACCGGGCTGCTGGCCGGGTACGCGATCGTGGTGCTGCTCGCGCTCATGGCGCGGGTCCCGGCGCTGGAGCTGAGCCTCGGCGCCGACCGGCTGGCCCGCTGGCACGCGATGGGTGGGCGGTACACCGTCGGTCTCGCCGTGGCCCACACGCTGCTGATCATCTGGGGCTACGCCGTCACCGGCCACACCTCGGTGGCGGCCCAGACGGCGAGCCTGGTGCTGTCGTACCCCGACGTGCTGAAGGCGACGGTGGCGGTGCTGCTGCTGGTCGGGGTCGGCGTCATCTCCGCCCGGGCCGTCCGGCCGCGCATGCGCTACGAGACCTGGTTCCACCTGCACTTCTATACGTACCTGGCCGCGGCCCTGGCGTTCGGCCACCAGCTCTCCGACGGCGCCGAGTTCGCAGGGAACCGGCCGGCCCAGATCGCCTGGTACGCGCTGTACGGCGGGGTGGGGGCGCTCCTGGTCTGGTACCGGTTCCTCACTCCGGTGGTGCGTGCCTTCCGGCACCGGCTGCGGGTCGCGCACGTCGTGCGCGAGGCCCCGGACGTCGTCTCCGTCTACATCACCGGCCGCCGCCTGGGCGAGCTGCGGGCCGAGGCCGGGCAGTTCTTCCGGTGGCGGTTCCTCACGCGGGACCTGTGGTGGGCGGCCAACCCGTACTCCCTGTCGGCCGCGCCCTCCCCGCACGAGCTGAGGATCACGGTCAAGGACCTGGGCGACCATAGCCGGACGCTGGCCCGCCTGCGGCCGGGGACGCGCGTGGCGGCGGAGGGCCCCTACGGCGCGTTCACCGCGGGACGGGCGACCCGGCGCAGGGTGCTGATGATCGCGGGCGGGGTGGGCATCACGCCGATCCGGGCGCTGTTCGAGACGGTGCCGGGCGAGGTGACCCTGCTCTACCGGGCGAGTGGCCCGCAGGACGTGGTCTTCGCCGGCGAGCTGTCGGCCATCGCCGCCGCGCGCGGCGCCACCGTGCGTTATCTGGTCGGCCCGCGGGCGCGGACCGGCGACCCTTTCACGGCGGAGGCGCTCGCCGCGCTGGTCCCCGGGCTGCGCGACCACGACGTCTACCTGTGCGGGCCGCCCGGCATGACGGCGGCCGCGGTGGCGGCGCTGCGCCGCGCCGGGGTGCCGCGCCGCCGCGTCCACCACGAGTCGTTCGAGTTCTGACCGACCGCCGGCCTCCGGCGTCCCGATCCGAGGAGATCCCATGCGCAGAGCCGTTCTCGCCGTGCTCGTCACGGCCGCCGGCCTGGTGCTGCTGTTGTCCTTCAAACCCCACGACGTGGCCTCCGCCGGCCGCCCGCCCGCCGCCATCGCCCCGGTGCCGGTCCCCTCCCAGGATGGCGGCGGATCCGGTTCGTCCGGGAGTGACTCCGAGAGCGATTCCGGGAGCGACTCCGCGGGCGATTCCGGGAGCGACTCCGCGGGCGATTCTGGGAGTAATTCCGGGACGTCGGCGGGCGGCTCCGGCCCGACCCGGAGCGGCTCCGGCACCTCCGCGCGCTCCCGCACGGTGACCGGGGCCGCCGTCGACACCCGCTGGGGCCCGGTCCAGGTGCGGATCACCGTCGAGGGCGGGCGGATCTCCGCGGTGGAGGCCGTGGTGGTGCCGGACGCCAACCCCCGCGACCGGGAGATCAACTCCGTGGCCGTGCCGATCCTCACCCAGGAGGCGCTGGCCGCGCAGAGCGCCCAGATCGACACGGTGTCCGGCGCGACCTACACCAGCGACGGCTACCGGGGCTCCCTGCAGAGCGCCCTGGACAAGGCGGGCCTGTAGTGCGGCACGTCGAGCACGTCATGGGCACGGTCTTCTCCTTCGACGTGCGGCACGAGCCGTCCGGGGAGCTGCGCGCCGCCCTGGCCGCGGCTGTGGGGCTGGTCCACCGGGTGGACGAGGTGTTCTCGACCTACCGCGCGGACAGCCCGGTCAGCCGCCTCGGGCGCGGCGAGATCACCCTGGCCGAGTGCCCGGACGAGGTCGCGGAGGTGCTGGCGCTGTGCGAGGAGGCGGCGGCGGTCAGCTCCGGATACTTCACCGGCGCACCGGGCGGGCGGCTCGACCCGTCGGGCATGGTGAAGGGATGGGCGGTGGAGCGGGCGTCGGCCGTCCTTCGCGCGGCGGGCGCGACGCGGCACTGCGTCAACGGCGGCGGCGACGTACGGGTCTCGGGTGAGCCGGAGCCCGGCCGGCCGTGGCGGGTGGGGGTCGCCCACCCGTGCCGCCCCGGGGAACTGGTCACCGTGGTCTCCGGCCGCGACCTGGCCGTGGCGACGTCCGGAACGGCCGAGCGCGGCCCGCACATCGTGAACCCGCGCACCGATGCCCCGGCGACGGGCCTGGCGTCGGTCACCGTGGTCGCCGAGACCCTGACCAGGGCGGACGCGATGGCCACCGCGGCCTTCGCCATGGGAGAGGCGGCCTGCGGCTGGGCCGAGCGGCAGACGGGCCTGGAGGCGTTCGCGGTCACGGCGTCGGGGGCCATGTGGTGGACGGCCGGCTTCCCTCGCTACGGCCTGGTGGGAGCGGCACAACCGTCAAAACCTATGCTATGACCTGATCTACCCGCGAAACCGACGGTTACCGGGCCTCCTGCCGGGTCCGACGGCCCCCGGCGAAAGGATGATCATGACCAGCACAGGCGGCGGCCACGCGGGCCCTCTGTCCGCGTTCACCCTCGACCAGCTCCGGGAACGGCGCAGCTCCAAGTGGCGGGAGTACCCACCGGAGGTGCTGCCGCTGTGGGTGGCGGAGATGGACACCCCGCTCGCCGAGCCGATCGCGGCGGCACTTGCCGAGGCCGTCGGCCGGGGCGACACCGGGTACGCCATCGCCGGAGGGCTGCCCGAGGCGTTCGCCGGGTTCGCCGCGCGCCGGTTCGGCTGGCGGCCCGACCCGGCCGCGATGCGCCTGGTGCCGGACGTCATGGCGGGCATCCTCGAGGCGCTGCACCTGGTCACCGAGCCCGGGGACCGGGTCGTGCTCAACACCCCCGCCTACCCCCCGTACTTCCACTGGCTGCCCCGCATCGGCCGCCAGGTCGTCGAGAACCCGCTGGTGCTCACCCCCTGCGGCTACCGGCTGGACCTCGCCGCCCTCGAGCGCGACTTCGCCGCCGGGGCCTCGGCCTTCCTGCTGTGCAACCCGCACAACCCCACCGGCGTGGTCTTCGGCGAGGAGGACCTGCTGGCGCTGGCCGCCCTCGCCGACCGATACGGGGTGCGGGTCGTCTCGGACGAGATCCACGCCCCGCTCGTCTACGACGGGGCCCGTCACGTGCCGTTCGGGTCGCTGGACGCCACGGCCGCCGCGCGCTCGATCACGCTGGCCTCGGCCTCCAAGGCGTGGAACCTCGCCGGGCTGAAGGCGGCGCTGGCCGTCCCCGGCGCGGAGGCCCACGCCGACGTCGCGCGCATCGCCCCCGAGGTGGCCGACGGCGCCGGGCTGCTCGGCGTGATCGCCTCGGAGGTGGCCTTCACCGCGGGCGAGCCGTGGCTGGAGGAGCTGATGGCCGACCTCACCGCCAACCGGGCGCTGCTCGGCGAGCTGCTGTCCGAGCGGCTGCCCGAGGCCGGGTACCAGCCGCCGCAGGCGACCTACCTCGCCTGGCTGGACCTGCGCGCGCTCGGGCTCGGCGACGACCCCGCCGAGTGGTTCCGGCGGCGGGGCGACGTCGCGGTGTACCCCGGGCCGAAGTTCGGGGCCCCCGGGCGCGGGTTCGCCCGGTTCAACTTCGCGACGTCCCCCGAGCGGGTGACCGACGCGGTCGGCCGGATGGCGGCCTCGCTGGCCGGCCGTCCCCGCGCCGGCGCGAGCGGGAACCCGGCACGTCCCTAGCCGCCGTGCCCGCCGATCAGGTGTCGACGAAGCGCGGGGGCACCATCACCCGCAGGCCGTTCGGGATCGTGCGGATCGTCAGCGGCGTGCGCAGGCGGACCTCGCCGTCGACGTCGGCGGCGATGGAGGGCTCGGTCTCCAGCAGCATCTCGCCGCCGGTGACGAACGGCCCGCCCGCCAGGCTGCGCCAGCGCCCGCCCGCCGCCCGCATCATCGTCTCGGCGATCAGCCGGAGCCGCTTGCCCGAGCCGAGCTGGTAGGCGACCAGGCGGCGGTTGTCGATGCTGATGTCCCGGGCGATCTGCCAGCCGCCGTGGTAGCGCCCGTTGGCGATGTTGAGCTGGTGGGTCAGCAGCTCGTGACGCCGGCCGTCCACGGTGATGAAGGCGCGGAAGGGCCTGTGCCCGGGCAGGACGGCGAGCGCCGTCAGCGGGTAGGCCGCGCGGCCGAGCGCGCGCTTGAGCCAGGGCTTCACCGTTCCTGCGACCTCGACCGACACCCCGAAGCTGGCGAGGTTGGCGAAGGGGCGGTCACCCGCCATGCCGAGGTCGATGTCGGCGACCTTGCCCCTGCTGAACACCTTGACGGCCTGGGCGAGGTCGAGGGGCAGGCCGAGGCTGCGGGCGAAGTTGTTGGTGGTGCCGAGCGGCAGCACGCCGAGCGCTACGTCGCGGTGGGCGACGTGCTTGACGGCCTCGCTCAGGCTGCCGTCGCCCCCGCCGACCACGAGCAGGTCGGGCCGCTGGTCCAGCGCCTCGTTGATCGTCTGCGGGAGCCGCGACGGATCCATGACCGCGTACGACCGCAGCGGGCGGAACCCGTCGGCCTCCAGCAGCCGCAGCGACGCGAAGTAGCTGTGGCGCCCCTTGCGGGATCGGGTGTTCACCACCAGGACGGCCCGGCGCAGATCGCGGATCGCCGCCGTGTGCTCCGCCTTGCTCCGCAGCTCGCTCACCGATCTTCCGTCCTTAGCGTTTCCGGGGGGACATGCCGTGCAGTCGCGAAAGGTCCTGGACAGCGTACGGGACGGGCCCGGCGATGCCGTACCCGTCCCGTAGGCCTTATGGCTGGGTTACTTCGGGGGTGTTACTTCTTCGGCGCGGTGAACTGCGCGATCACGCCGAGGTTGCCCGGCAGCGGGGCGAGGAGCTGGATCTTGACGCCGAGCTGCTTGCCCTCGTCACCGGGGTTGCCGGAGCCGAGGGTGAAGCCGTTGATGTCCTCTCCGTACAGGTCGGTCGCGGGGGTGCCGTCGGCGTTGACCACGCGCAGGGAGTACGGCTCGTTGTTCTTGGACGGGACGACCGCGGAGCCGTCGCGGAACCGGTAGAACAGGCCCGTGTCGCGGCTCTCCAGGCCGGGGTACCAGCCCTTGGCGTCGGTGAACGTGGCGACCGGGTTCTGCGGCTGGAACTGCGTGCAGTACTCGGTGAACGCCGCGCCCTCGATGCACTCCTTGAAGGGGTACGTCTTGATGAAACCGAAGGCCGCGTTGGAGGCCTGCGGGCGGGACGGGATGTTCTTCAGCGTGCTGGTGTCGATCGTGGCCGCCTCGCCGGTGCGGCGCAGCGGGTCGAAGTGGGAGTCCACCAGCAGGAGCTGGCCCTTGGCGCCCGGGGACGGCAGCTCCCAGACGTTGCTCGCCGGGTTGTTGTAGCCGAGCGAGGCGTCACGCAGCCACACGAGCATGCCCGGGGCGTTGTAGCGGACCTTCTCGACCTTCCACGCGCCCTGGCGGTTCCAGGTCGTGTCGTAGGTGTAGTTCAGGCCCTTGTCGAAGCCGTCGAGGTTGCGCCACTCGGCGAGGTAGTACTGGGCGCTCTTCAGGAAGCCCGGGTGCTGCACCCAGCCCGCGCCGGTGGTGTCGACGAAGGTGCCCTTGACGGCGGTCCAGCCGGCCGCGCCGGACTCGACGTCGTCGCTCCAGACGGTGCTGCCGCCGCTGACGACCGAGAAGTCGTCGACGAACCAGCCGCGCTGGTTGGCGGCGGCGTCGGTGGCGTACCGGAGGCGGAGCTTGACGTTCTGGCCGGCGAACGGGGCCAGGTCGGCGTAGTAGTGCTGCCAGCCGCCGGAGTCGCCGGTCAGGCCGTACTTCTTGTTGCCGTAGTCCTTCAGCCGCTTGTTCGGGTCGGCGTAGCCGTCGTCGGTGGAGACGAGCGCGCCGTCCGCGCCGTAGATCTTCTGCTCGTTCCAGGTCGTGCCGCCGTCGGTGGAGACCTCGACGAAGCCGAAGTCCCAATCGCCTTCGATGGTGTAGTCGTTCCAGAACCAGAACCTGGTGTCGGCCCCGGCCGGGACGGCGATGTCGCGGGTCAGCTTGACGTCGGCCCAGTCCTGGTCGTTGCTCGCCCAGTAGACGTTGGTACCGCTGTGCGGGGTCGTGAGCGTGACGTCCTTGTCCGGCAGGTTGACCCGGACGCCGTCCTCGGTGAGCTTGGGCGTGCGCGAGGACTGGCCCACGGTGACGAGCTTGGTGCCGTCACCGGGGTTGAGGACCTTCGGGTTGGCCCAGCCGAGCACCCACTTGTCCCACAGGCCCATGTGGATCGGCATGGACTGGAAGATCGGGCCGGAGTGGGAGCCGGTGGACATGAGGTCCCAGAACTCGACGTCGCTGTCACCGGAGCCGGTCGCGTCGTAGAGGTCGGGCAGGCCGAGGTCGTGGCCGTACTCGTGGGCGAACACGCCGACACCCGAGTTCTCCGGCTGCACGATGTAGTTGGAGATCTTGATCGAGGTGCCGGGGATGGTGTAGCCGCCGGGGATCGCGCTGGAGTGGGCCCAGATCGCGAAGGTGCCCTGGGCGCCGCCGCCGCTGGACTTGTCCTCACCGGCGTGGACGAGCACCAGGTGGTCGATCACGCCGTCGGGCTCGTTGTAGTTGCCGTCGCCGTCGGCGTCGGAGGTGTCCTCCTGGTCGTATTCGGACCAGTTGAAGTTCGGGTTCGCCTTGACCAGCTCGTTCACGGCGTCCACGCCGAGCTGGGCGGCGCCGCGCGGGTTGTCGGGGTGGCCGGAGGAGTCCTGGATGGCGGCGTGGCAGGCGCCGGCGCCGTACCAGGCCTCGGAGTGCGGGACCTTGATCCAGCCGATCGCCTCACCGGTGACGGTGTAGGCGCCCTTGGACATCTCCTCGTACATGTTCTTCATGGTGTAGCCGGAGATGTCGATGCCCGGCTTGCCGTCACGGGGGTCCTTCAGGTCCGTGCGGACCCGCTGGGTGATGCCCGTGCCGGAGTAGAGCATGTTGTTGTAGTGGGCGTTGTTGAAGTCCGCCACCCACATGGAGTTGTTGTCCTTGCCGCCCCCCGCGGCCAGGGCGGGGTTCGGGATCGTGTTGTGCAGCGGCCCGTTGATCTTGGTGCCGGGCGGCTCGGTGACGCAGTCGTCCGCGTTGGCCGTCGACTTCGGGTGGCTGAACCCGGAGAAGTCGTCGTTGGCGTTCTCGTTGAACTCGACCAGCAGCGTGAGCAGCTTGGCCTTGTTCGTCGTCTTCGCCTTCTTGTACAGGAACTCGTAGGGGTTCTTGCCGGTGTGGACGGCCTGGCGCTCGTGCTTGGCGAGCTCACGCGCCGCGACCGGGTTGCCCTCGGCGAACTTGTGGTCGATGTCCTCGGCAGTGGGGGTGCCCGCCTGCCGCTTACCGGTGGCGGTGTCCACCTTCTCGTCGGACTTCGACGCGGTGTCGCTCTGCACCCGCGGCGGCGCGTAGTTGATGTAGTAGTCGCTCGCCTTGGGCACGTACCTGGCGACCGTCGTGTCCCCCGACGCCGCGGCACCCGTGACCGCGAGGCCGGCGGCCGCCAGTCCCACGACCGGCAGCACGGCGACGAGCCGCCTGATTTTACGTGACAACAGGATTCCTCCTCCGCCCGTGGCCGGGCTTCACCCGGGTTCACCGGGCGACGTCCAAGGCGCGCCGGGATGGACGCGCCAGCAGTGGAGATCCGGTGCGTCCACCATGGAACGCCCCAGAATCGGCAAAGCGGACGTTAGAGGAAAAAGTAAAGTTACAGTAAAGTCGTCCGAGGATGTTGTGAAATCGTCATACGGATCGGACGGCGGGGGCGGGGTTTGCGGCTTCCGGGACGTCCACAACCCCCTTTACCGGCGCACACGACTAGACATATCACCCCTTGACCTGATTGGTCGGGTTTTCCAGGGAGAACGTACAGTCACAGGCGTGAACGCTCTCGCTGACCTGGTCGACGCCCTCCCCGCCGGACGAGTCCTGACAGATCCAGACGTCACCGGCTCCTACGCCCGCGACCAGACCTTCCTCGTGCCGGGCACCCCGCTGTGCGTCGTGACGGCCCAGACCCGCGACGACGTCGTCACGACCCTGCGCTGGGCCACCGAGCACCGCGTGCCGGTCGTCCCCCGGGGCGCGGGCACCGGGCTCGCGGGCGGCGCGACGGCCGTCGACGGCTGCGTGACGTTGTCCCTCGCGCGCATGACCGCCATCCGCGAGCTGTCCCCCGCCGACGAGATCGCCGTCGCCGAGCCCGGCGTGATCACCGCCGACCTGGACCGCGCCGCGCGCGAGCACGGGCTGATGTACGCCCCTGACCCGTCGTCCTACGAGATCTCCACCATCGGCGGCAACCTCGCCACCAACGCGGGCGGGCTGCGCTGCGTGAAGTACGGCGTCACCCGCGACTCCGTGCTCGGCCTGGAGGTCGTGCTGGCCGACGGCAGGGTCATCTCGACCGGGCGCCGCACCATGAAGGGCGTGACCGGGTACGACCTGACGGGCCTGTTCGTCGGCTCGGAGGGCACGCTCGGCGTGATCACCTCGGCCACCCTGCGGCTGCGCCGGGCCCCCACCCTGCCGCCGGTCACCATCGCCGCCGAGTTCCCCTCGCTGCGCGCCGCGGGCGACGCCGTGGCCGCCATCGTCGCGGCCGGGTGCCGGCCGTCGCTGCTGGAGCTGATGGACCGCAACACGCTCAAGGCGATCGACGACTGGAAGAACATCGGCCTCGAACCCGGCGTCCAGGCCATGCTGATCGCGCAGGCGGAGGGCGACGCGCCCGGCGACGCCGCCGAGATGGCACGGCTGTGCGAGCGGAACGGGGCCGGCTTCGTCGCGGTGTCCTCAACGCCGGAGGAGACCGAGGAGCTGATCGGCATCCGGCGCCTGGCCTACTCCGCCAAGGAGCGGCTCGGGGCGTGCCTGGTGGAGGACGTGTGCGTCCCCCGCTCGGTGCTGCCGGACATGATCTCCGCGGTCGAGCGGGCCGCCGTCCGCCACGACGTGCTGATCTGCACGATCGCGCACGCCGGGGACGGGAACCTGCACCCGGTGTTCGTCTTCGACCGGAGCCTGCCCGAGCCGCCGGAGAACGTATGGGCGGCGGCCGACGAGGTCTTCCACGCCGCGCTCGACCTCGGCGGCACGCTCACGGGCGAGCACGGCGTCGGGCTGCTCAAGCGGCGCTGGCTCGGCCTGGAGAACGGGCCTGTGGTGAGCGAGGTCCAGCGGGGGATCAAGCAGGTCTTCGACCCTCTGGGCATTCTGAACCCCGGCAAGGCCATCTGACGCGGAACTGACCATGAACCCCCGATATCACGTGTCTCGCTGGTAGCGTTCTTTCGCAGAACGGGCAGACGGGCGGATATCGGGGGTCGGGGTGGCACAGGCGCTCACGGACGAAGATCCGCGCCGCCTCGGCGCGTTCGAGATCACCGGGCGCCTCGGCGAGGGCGGCCAGGGCGTCGTCTACCTCGGCAGGGCCACCGACGGGCGGCAGGTGGCGATCAAGCTCCTGCACGCGCGGCTGTCCTCCGACCCCGAGGCCCGGGGGCGCTTCCTGCGCGAGGTCTCGGTCGCGCAGCGCGTGGCCCGGTTCTGCACCGCCGCCGTCCTGCACGCCGACCTCGCCGGCAACCGGCCCTACATCGTCAGCGAGTACGTGCCGGGGCCGTCCCTGCGCCAGCTCGTCGAGCGCGAGGGGCCGCGCCAGGGGGCCGCGCTGGACCGCCTGGCGATCAGCACGGCGACCGCGCTCTCGGCCATCCACCGGGCGGGCATCCTGCACCGCGACCTCAAGCCCGCCAACGTGCTCATGGGCCCGGAAGGCCCCGTGGTCATCGACTTCGGCATCGCCAAGGCGCTGGACTCCCCCGGCGCGACCATCACCCAGGACACCCTCGGCACCCCGTCGTACCTGGCGCCCGAGCAGCTCAGGGGCGCGCCCGTCACGCCCGCCGTGGACCTGTTCGCCTGGGGCGTCACGATGGTCTTCGCCGCCACCGGGCGGCCGGCCTTCGGCGCGGACTCGATCCCCGCGGTGATCAACCGCATCCTCAACGAGAGTCCCGACCTGTCCGCGCTGGACGGGCCGCTGCGCGACATCGTGGCCGCGTGCCTGTCGAAGGACCCCGCCCGGCGACCCGCGGCCGACGACGTCGTCGCCCACCTGATGGGCCGGGCGTCCGCCCCGCCGGGGACCCCCGCCCCTCCGGGGACGCCCACACTGGGGACGCCCACACTGGGGGCGGCCGCACTGGGGGCGGCCGCACGGCCGGGAACGCCCGGGGCGGCCGGGCCGGACCGGCGCGAGACGCGGCGCGGGCGCAGGGCCGTCCTGATGCCGGTCACGGCGGGAGCGGTGGCCGCCGTCCTGGCCGCGGGCGGCGCGCTGATCGTCCAGACGGTCGCCTCCTCGGCGGCCCCGGCCCCGTCACCGGCCGCGCCCACGAGCTCCGAGCCGCTGGTGGAAGGCATCTCGTCGGCCGTGCCCTCCCCGGTCCCGAGCACCCCGCACCCGTCGCGGAGCCGCACGCCCCGCCCCACGGCCGGGACGACCCGCCAGGCCACCGCCCCGGCCAAGCCGACCCACGCCGCGAGGGCCTCGGCGTCCCCGTCACCGTCGAAGGCGCCGTCGAGGAAGCCGTCGAACTCCCCGTCCGCCTCGGCCGAGCCCACGCGCTCGCCGACCCCCACGGCGAAGCCGACCGCGACGAGCAAGCCCACGGCGAGCCCGACGGCCAAGCCCACCGTCACGCCCACGCCCAAGCCGACCGTCACGCCCACGACGCAGCCCACGGTGAAGCCGACCCCCAAACCCACGCCCAAGCCGAACCCGTACACGGCGGCCCAGGTGTGCGGGGCGGGGTACAAGGTGCTCGAATCCCACGCGTTCGGCTCCGGGACGGCCTATCTGCTCTACAACGCCACGGCGGGCAAGAACTGCGTCGTCACGCTGTCGAAGTACGTCGTGCCGCAGAAGGTCAGGATGATCGCGATCCTCCAGGTGAAGGGCGGCGCCACCGGGAACGACACGGGCAACTACACGGCCTACGCCGGGCCGGTCCGCCTCGCCGCCAAGAATGTGTGCGTGATCTGGGGCGGCGGGTACGGCTCCGTCACGTGGAAGAGCGGCTGGTCCCACTGCGGCTGACCGGGTCCCGCGCCGAAACCGTCGGTGCGGTGTACTACCTTCTGGGCCAGGCTTCTGGATCAGGCCACCGGCATCCGGGGAGTGAAGCGTGATCGACAGCAGGCTCGACGCCGCGAGCGCCGACCACCGGGCGAGGCGCGAGGCCATGCTGGCCAAACTGCGCGACCTGGAGGCCGAGCAGGCCAAGGCCGTGGCGGGCGGCGGGCCCAAGTACGTCGAGCGCCACCACGGGCGCGGCAAGCTGCTCGCCCGCGAACGCGTCGAACTGCTCCTGGACCCCGACTCGCCCTTCCTGGAGCTGTCGCCGCTCGCCGCGTGGGGCACCGACTTCCCCGTGGGCGCGAGCGTGGTCACCGGCATCGGGGTGGTCGAGGGCGTCGAGTGCGTGATCATCGCCAACGACCCGACCGTGCGCGGCGGCGCGTCGAACCCGTGGACGCTGCGCAAGACGCTGCGCGCGGCCGACATCGCGCTGGAGAACCGGCTCCCGCTGATCAACCTGGTCGAGTCGGGCGGCGCCGACCTGCCCACCCAGAAAGAGATCTTCATTCCCGGCGGGCGCGTGTTCCGCGACCTGACCCGCCTGTCGGCCGCCGGAGTCCCCACCGTCGCCATCGTCTTCGGCAACTCGACCGCGGGCGGCGCGTACGTCCCGGGCATGAGCGACCACGTGGTCATGGTCAAGGAACGCGCCAAGGTCTTCCTGGGCGGCCCGCCGCTGGTCAAGATGGCCACCGGCGAGGAGGCCGACGACGAGTCGCTGGGCGGCGCCGAGATGCACGCCCGGGTCTCGGGCCTCGCCGACCACCTCGCGCTGGACGAGCACGACGCGCTGCGCCTCGGCCGCCGCATCGTGCGGCGCCTCAACCACCGCAAGCCGGGCCCGCCGCCGGGCCCCGCCCGGCCTCCCCTCTACGACGAGGAAGAGCTGCTCGGCATCGTCCCCGAGGACCTGCGCGTCCCGTTCGACCCGCGCGAGGTGATCGCCCGCGTCGTCGACGCCAGCGAGTTCGACGAGTTCAAGCCGCTGTACGGCGAGAGCCTGGTCACCGGGTGGGCCGAGCTGCACGGGTACCCGATCGGCATCCTGGCCAACGCCCGCGGCGTGCTGTTCAGCGACGAGTCGCGGAAGGCGGCGCAGTTCATCCAGCTCGCCTGCCGCGCACGCACCCCGCTGCTGTTCCTGCAGAACACCACCGGCTACATGGTCGGCAAAGAGTACGAGCAGGGCGGCATCATCAAGCACGGCGCCATGATGATCAACGCGGTGTCCAACTCGACCGTCCCGCACCTCACCGTCGTGATGGGCGCCTCCTACGGGGCCGGCAACTACGGCATGTGCGGGCGAGCGTACGACCCGCGCTTCCTGTTCTCGTGGCCGAGCGCCAAGTCGGCCGTCATGGGCCCCGCCCAGCTCGCCGGGGTGCTCTCGATCGTCGGGCGGGCCGCCGCGCAGGCCCGCGGCCAGGTCTACGACGAAGAGGCCGACGCGGCGATGCGCCAGATGGTCGAGACGCAGATCGAGTCGGAGTCGCTGCCGTTCTTCCTGTCCGGGCGACTGTACGACGACGGGGTGATCGACCCGCGCGACACCCGCACCGTCCTCGGCCTGTGCCTGTCCGCCATCGGCAACGCCCCCGCCCCCGCCGGACCCGGGTTCGGCGTCTTCCGGATGTGAGCCCATGATCAGTCGCCTGCTGGTGGCCAACCGCGCCGAGATCGCCCGCCGTGTCTTCCGCACGTGCCGCGACCTCGGCATTGAGACCGTCGCGGTGTACTCCGACGCCGACGCCGGCTCCCCGCACGCCGCCGAGGCCGACCACGCCGTGCGGCTGCCCGGTGCCAGGCCCGCCGACACCTACCTCGACATCGCGGCGGTCGTGGACGCGGCGCTGCGGGCGGGCGCCGACGCCGTCCACCCCGGCTATGGCTTCCTGTCCGAGAACGCCGCGTTCGCACGGGCCGTCCTTTCCGCCGGGCTGACGTGGGTGGGGCCGTCGCCGGACGCGATCGCCCGCATGGGATCCAAGATCGAGGCCAAGGCGCTGATGGCCGAGGCCGGGGTGCCGGTTCTCGCCTCGGTCTCCCCCGAGTCCGCGGACGGCCTGCCGTACCCGCTGCTGGTGAAGGCCTCGGCGGGCGGCGGCGGGCGCGGCATGCGCGTCGTCCGCGACCCGGCCGGGCTCGCGTCCGCGCTCGAAGCGGCCGGAGGCGAGGCGCTGGCGGCCTTCGGCGACGGCACCGTGTTCGTCGAGCCCCTGCTGGAGCACGCCCGCCACGTCGAGGTGCAGGTCCTCGCCGACGCCCACGGCACCGTCTGGACGCTGGGCGAGCGCGAGTGCTCGATCCAGCGCCGCCACCAGAAGGTCGTCGAGGAGACGCCCTCCCCGGGCCTGTCCCCCGCCGTCCGCGAGGAGCTGCGCGAGGCCGCCGTCCGGGCCGCCAAGGCGATCGGCTACGCCGGGGCGGGCACCGTCGAGTTCCTGGTCCGGGAGGACGCTCACGGGCACACGGTCGCGTTCCTGGAGATGAACACCCGCCTGCAGGTCGAGCATCCGGTGACCGAGTGCGTGTACGGCGTCGACCTGGTGCGCCTGCAACTGGAGGTCGCCGAGGGCGCCCGCCTGGCCGCCGAGCCGCCCGAGCCGTCCGGCCACGCCATCGAGGTCCGCCTGTACGCCGAGGACCCCGCCGACGGGTGGCGTCCCCAAGCGGGCACGCTGCGCCTGTTCGAGGTGCCGGGCGTGGACGCCCGCTTCGGGACGCCCGCCGGGGCGGCGTACGGCCTGCGGCTGGACTCGGGGGTCGAGACGGGGTCGCGCGTCGGCACGCACTACGACCCGATGCTGGCCAAGGTGATCGCCTGGGGGCCCGAGCGCGCGGCGGTGGCGCGGCGCCTCGCGTCCGCGCTGGCCCGCGCGCGCGTGCACGGCCTGACCACCAACCGCGACCTGCTCGTGCGCGTACTACGGCACGAGGCGTTCCTGGCGGGCGACACCCACACCGGCTTCCTGGACGTCCACGACCTCACGTCCGTGCCGGCGCCCGCATCTGGAACGGCGTCCGCGTCCGGCACGGCGTCCGCGCCCGTGGCCCGGTCCGCTTCCGAGACCGGATCAGAGTCCGGATCCGAGGCCGCTTTCGAGACCGGATCAGAGGCCGAGCCCCGGGCCGAGTCCAGGGCCCCGGCCGTCGCGGGGGTGCCGTTGTCGGCGCTGGCCGCCGCGCTCGCGCTCGCCGCGGGTCGCCGGGCCGCCGCGCCGGTGCTGGGCGGGCTGCCGAGCGGCTGGCGCAACGTCCCCTCCCAGCCGCAGCGCGCCGCGTTCGAGGGGCCGGGCGGGCGGGTCGAGATCGCCTACCGGCTGACCCGCGACGGCCTGCGCGCCGAGGGCTTCGATGACGTCCGGCTCGTCTCGGCCACCCCCGCGCTGGTCGTCCTCGACGTCGCCGGGGTCGCCCGGCCCTTCACCGTCGCCCGGTACCCCGGCGGCGCGCGTGCCCGCGCGCACGACGCCGCGCATGACGACGTGTGCGTGGACTCCCCTCTCGGCTCGGTCCGGCTGACGGCGCTGCCCAGGCTCCCCGAGCCGGTCGCGCGGCTCGCCCCCGGTTCCCTGCTCGCCCCCATGCCGGGTACGGTCCTGCGGGTCGAGGTCGCGTCCGGGGCCCTGGTCGCCGCCGGGCAGCCGATCCTGACGCTGGAGGCGATGAAGATGGAGCACGAGATCCGCGCCCCCTCGGCCGGGGTGCTGTCCGCGCTGAACGCGACGCCCGGCCTCCAGGTGGAGGCGGGGGCGGTCCTGGCCGTGATCGAGGAGGCTCAGTGAGAAGGAAGGTGCTGCGGTGACCACGCTGGTCCACCACGAGACGGGGGGCGGGGTCGCCACCGTCACCCTGGACTCGCCGTCCAACCGGAACGCGCTGTCGGTGCGCCTCCTCGGCGAGCTGGAGCGCGCGCTGCAGGACGCCATCGGCGACGAGGCCGTGCGCGTGATCGTGCTCACCGGCACGGGCCCGGTGTTCTGCTCCGGTGCCGACCTCAAGGAGCAGGCGCCCGCGCGCGCCGAGCGCCCGGACGACGCGCCGGTCACCGCCTCCTTCCCCGGCATCATGAGCCTGATCTGGCAGAGCCCCAAGCCGGTGGTCTGCCGGCTGAACGGCACCGCGCGCGCCGGAGGGCTCGGGCTCGTGGCCGCGTGCGACTTCGCCATCGCGCCCGACTCGGCGACGTTCGCGTTCAGCGAGGTGCGGCTCGGCGTCGTCCCCGCGATGATCTCGGTGACGGTGCTGCGGCGGCTCGACCCGCGCGCCGCCGCCGAGTACTTCCTCACCGGCGAGGTGTTCGACGCCGCGCGCGCCGCCGAGATCGGCCTGCTGACCCGCACCGTCCCGGCGGAGGAGCTCGACGCCACGGTCGCGCGGTACGCGGACATGCTCCTGCGCGGCGGCCCCGAGGCGCTGGCGATCACCAAGCGGCTGGTCCGGGAGGTTCCGGGCATGACGGTGGACGAGGGCATGCGGCGCATGGCCGAGCTGTCCGCCCAGCGCTTCACCTCCGCCGAGGGACAGGAGGGTCTGCGGGCCTTCATGCAGAAGCGCCCGGCCTCGTGGGTCCCCTCCGCCGGGAACCCCGCCACGTGACGACCTCCGGCGCCCCGCTGCGCGTCGCCAACTGCAGCGGGTTCTACGGCGACCGGCTGTCGGCCGCCCGCGAGATGGTCGAGGGTGGGCCGATCGACGTGCTCACCGGGGACTGGCTGGCCGAGCTCACCATGCTGATCCTCGCCGGCAACCGGCTGAAGGGCCGCCCCGGGTACGCGCGCACGTTCCTCACCCAGATGGAGCAGGTCCTCGGCACGTGCCTGGACCGGGGCATCAAAATCGTGTCGAACGCGGGCGGTCTGGACCCGGCCGGGTGCGCGCGGGCCGTCGCCGAGCTGGCCGGCCGGCTCGGGCTGGACGCGCGGGTCGCGCACGTGACCGGCGACGACCTGACCGGGCGGGATCTCGGCGCCCTCGGCGCCCTGGTGAACCTCGACACCGGTGAGCGGCTGGAGGCCGCGCCCCTGACCGCCAACGCCTACCTCGGCGGCCGGCCCATCGCCGCAGCCCTGGAGCTCGGCGCCGACGTCGTGGTGACCGGCAGGGTGACCGACGCGGCGCTGGTGACCGGCCCGGGCATGTGGCGGTTCGGCTGGGGTCCGGGCGACCTCGACGCGCTCGCCGGGTCGGTCGTCGCCGGGCACGTCATCGAGTGCGGCTGCCAGGCGACGGGCGGCAACTACGCGTTCTTCGCCGAGGTGCCCGATCTCGCGCACTGCGGCTTCCCGATCGCCGAACTGCACGCCGACGGCTCCAGCGTGATCACCAAGCACCCGGGCACGGGCGGCCGCGTGTCGGTCGGCACGGTGACCGCGCAGCTCCTGTACGAGATCGGCTCGCCCCGCTACCTCGGCCCGGACGTCGTGGCACGGTTCGACACGATCCACCTGGAACCGGACGACGAGGACCGCGTCCGCGTCTCGGGCGTCCGGGGCGAACCGCCGCCGGGCACGCTGAAGGTCGCCCTCAACCACCTCGGCGGCTACCGCAACACCATGACGCTCGTCCTCACCGGCCTGGACATCGAGGCCAAGGCGCGGGTCTCGCTGGACGCCGTGTTCGCCCGCGTCCCGCGCGAGTCCTTCGACCAGGTGCACGTGGAGCTGACGCCCCTGGCCGCGCCGGACGGGCCGGGCGCGCTCGCGCTGCTGCGCGTCACGGTGATGGACGCCGACCAGAAGAAGGCGGGGCGCGCGTTCTCCTCCGCCGTCGTCGAGACGGGGCTCGCGAGCTTCCCGGGGTTCTACGCGCTCACTCCTCCGGGCGAGGCGTCGGCGTACGGGGTGTACTGGCCGGGCGCCGTCCCCGCCGGCGCCGTGCGGGCCGAGGTGTGGTTCGGCGACGCGCGTGCCTGGCAGGACTCCCCCGCCGATCACCCGCCCGCCGAGGCCCTGGCTCCGGGCGGCGAGGCCCTGGTTCCGGACGGCACGACGGGCGATCCCGGCGCCGCGAGCCCGGCGGCGGGCGGGGAGTGCGGCGGCACCGTCCGGGAGGTCCCGCTGGGGACGGTCGCGGGGGCCCGGTCCGGCGACAAGGGCGGCAACGCCAACCTCGGCGTCTGGGTGCGCACGGACGCCGAGTACGCCTGGCTGGACGGCTTCCTGACCGCCGAGCGGCTGCGGAGCCTCCTCCCGGCCCTGTCCTCGTGCCGGATCGACCGCCACCGGCTGCCGAACCTGCGCGCGCTGAACTTCGTCGTGCACGGCCTGCTCGGGCGGGGCGTGGCGGCGAGCCCGCGCATGGACGCCCAGGCCAAGGCACTGGGAGAGGAGCTCAGGGCGGTGGTGGTCCCGATTCCCATAACCGTTGGACAGGCAGGCGCGGGTCTAGCAGGCTCCTTCCATGACGCGAACGGACACACCTCCCACCTGGGATGAACGCGCCACACTGACCACCATGCTCGACTACGTCCGGGCCACGGTCCACGCCAAGTGCGAGGGCCTGGCCGAGGACGACGCCCGCGCCACGCCGCTGCCCACCTCGCCGCTGATGAGCATCAGCGCGCTGGTCGGCCACGTGCGGTGGGTGGAGCACTCCTGGATCCAGGTCCGGCTGCTCGGCGAGGAGGACCGCGGCCCCTGGACCGACGAGGACCCCGACCGCGAGATGCGGATCGCGACCGAGATCCCGCTGGAGCGGCTCCTCAAGGAGTACGAGGAGCAGTGCGCGCGCTACCGCGAGCTGGTGGCCGTGACCGACCTCGACACCGTGGCGAAGAAGCCCACGAGGAGCGGCACGTACGTCACGCTGCGCTGGATCATGCACCACCTCATCGAGGAAACCGCCCGACATAACGGACATATCGACATTCTTCGAGAGATGGCGGACGGCGTCACCGGGGACTGACCTCCGCGACATGTCCAGATAATCTACAATTGCGCGCAATTGTGCTGTTTCGGCAGCATTACGGGGAAGGAGGACATTTATGCGCCTGCGGTTCCTGGGGTCCACATCCGAGGCCGGCGCGTGCCCGTCGCTGTACGAGACCGACCGGGGCACGATCGTCGTCCAGGGCCTCACGCTCACCGACCCGGACGCCCGGGCCGACCTGCGCGATGTCCTGGACGGCGAGTCGGCCGTGGAGGTGCCGCGCGCGCTCCTGATGGAGGTCGCGCGCACGCTCCTGTCCGGGCCCGAACCGGACATCACGGTGGTTGATCACCAATAGGGAGATCCCTATGGCACCGGAGCCCCGACCGGTCTAACCTCGTGCGAGTTCGAGGCCGACCGGAGGGTGAGGGTGAGCAGCTTTCAGCAGGCGCGGATCGACCTGGGCACCCGGCTCCGCCACCTGCGCGAGGCGGCCCAGCTGTCCGGCAAGGACCTCGCGGCGCGCCTGAACTGGCAGGCGTCCAAGGTCTCCCGCATCGAGAACGCCCGGCAGACCGCCACCGAGGACGACGTCGTGGTGTGGGGCCAGGCCGTCGAGGCGGCGCCCGAGGTCATCGACGAGCTGATCGCCGAGGCCATCGGCCTGCTGGAGCGGCACGACTCCTGGCGCCAGCGGCACAAGAGCGGGCTGGCGGCGCTCCAGGAGGACATCCGCGACCTCGAGTCGCGCACCAGGCTGTTCCGCGCGTTCGAGCCCGGCGTCATCATGGGCCTCCTCCAGACGGCCGAGTACGCGCGCAACATCTTCTGCAAGGTCCGCCGCATCTACGGCGCCACCGACGACGTCGACGCCGCGATCCGCGTCCGCATGCGCCGCCAGGAGATCCTCTACGACCCCGAGCGCCGGTTCCGCTTCGTCGTCCCCGAGGCCGCGCTGCGTTACCGGCTCGCCCCCGACGAGGTGATGCGCGGCCAGCTCGACCGGCTACTCGCCGTGACCACCCTGCCGAACGTCGAGTTCGGCGTGATCCCCTTCTCGGCCGAGCTGCCGTCCACGTTGCTCAACGGTTTCTGGATCTACAACGAGTCCCTCGTGGGCGTGCCCACCCGCACCAAGGACCTCCAGCTCCGCGACCCGGAGGACGTCGCGTTCTACGCGAGCGCCTTCGAGGATCTGTGCGAGGTCGCGGTGTTCCGTGAGAGGGCGCGCGAGGTGATCGTCCGGGTGCTCTCGGACTTCGCCCACCGGACGACCCCATAACTCACTGAAAGCCACGTAACCGAAATATTTGGATGAACCCGCCCTAACCCTCCGGCCTGGAGCCCGAAAATTCCGGTTGGGGCCAACAATCGCTCCCTAATACTCACAATTGCTTGCCCGCTACGCCAAGATCATGCAATCCTGACTTCTACGGTAGAAGTGGAGGTGAGGAGTGCATGCTGGACACCATGTCCTGCCTTGAGCGGTTCGCCCTCGCGGCCCGCGAACATATCGACCTTTCCGTGCGCGTCCTCGGCGGCACTCCGGTCACCGTCCGCGTCCGGAACCGTTTCAGCAGCACGCTGAACGAGGTCGTCACCTGCACCTCCGACGGAGTCTTCCTCACCTCCTGGGGCTACCGGCTCGGCACCGCCGACAACGTCGAGGCCGCCGCGGCCCGCCTCGCCTACCTCCTCGCCGCCATGCCCGCCTGAGCCCCACTTCGCCCGGCCACACGCGGAGCCGCCGACGGTTTTACAGCGGATGACCGTTTCCGATTCTGCGATGCTCTTGACCTGCGCCGGAGCCCGCTCACTCGCCCTCGTCGGCAAGATCATTACACGCATATCGCACGGCTCGGAAACGATCAGTTCCAGCGCGTAGACTCAGAGCCATGAGCGCTGCCGCCCCGGAAGAGTACGAGGACATGCATCGGCTGGTCGACCAGCTGACCAGAGACCAGCTCCGGGAGATCCGCGCGCACACACTGCGACTGGTCCACTCCGCCGAGCACGCCGAGAGCGACTCATGGCCTCCGGCCTTCTTCGGCTCCGTCCGTGCCGGTCGCTCTGACGTAACCGCCCGGACCGAGGAGATTCTTGCCGAGGGCTTCGGACGCGACAAGTGATCGTTGTCGACACCGGCCCACTTGTGGCCGCCACGATTTCCGATGATGCCGATCATGAACGCTGTGTCGGCGAGTTCAAGCGCCTCCACGATGCGCGACGTGAGCTCCTCGTTCCCAGCTTCGTGGCAACCGAAGTGTGCTACATGATCTCCAGATTCGGCGGTGCTGCGCCGGAGGCCGCATTTCTCCGCGCTCTCGAGTCGGACGTGTTCACGCTCGTCGAACTGACCAAGCCTGACCTCTCCAGAGTCGCCGCGCTGGTCGAGCGGTATGCGGACTTCCCCCTGGGCGCAGTAGACGCCTCGGTTGTCGCAGTGGCCGAGCGTCTGAAGATCAACGAGGTGTTCACGCTCGACGTGCGCCACTTCGCGGGCGGTCCGCCCTGTTCACGTGCCCGCGTTCACTCTGCTTCCCGGAAGATAGCGTCCAGGGCGTTGCCGTCCAGGTGGATCTCGCGTAGCCCCCGGAGCCGCGCGACCTCGGGTGGCAGGCCCGTCAGCCGGTTGCCGTCGAGCCGCAGCACCTCCGGGCCGGACAAGGTCGCGATCGAGGGCGGGAGCGCGGTGAGCCGCCGCCACGCGAGATCGACGAGACGCGGGCCCGGCCCGCGGATTTCCGCGGGCACCTCGTCCAGGCCGAAGCCGGCGGCCCGCGCCTCGGCGCCGCGGGGACGGATCGGCGTCCCGGGAGTCGTTTCCACCGCCGTACCGTACCGCCCTGCTCCCTTCCCCTTGAAGCGGGACGCCCGCCTGAAACGGGCCGCAGAGTGAAATGGCTACTGGTCAGAGTGGCGAGTGGTGCGGGCGGCTCCGGTGATCGAGCTACCTCTTGACGGTGCCGTGCATTCCCGAGGCCGGGTCAGCCGCGGTCACGGCCGTCTTTGCGTCCAGCTTCCAGCCTTTCGCGTACGCCGCGGCGAACTCTTCCCCGCCCAGCGCGGCCTGACCCCGGCGGGTGAGCTCGCGGACCTGCGGATCGGTGTGGTCGTGCGCGCCCCGCAGCCGGGCGGCGGCCCCGAGCAGCACGGCCGACTCGTGCTGCCGCCCGCGCGTCTCGGCGAGCGCGGCCGCGTTCACCGTCACCAGCGACAGGATCGGCAGTTCCCGGGTTGCCAGCGCGGCCGCGTACGCCTCCCGTAGCGACTTCTCCACGCCGGGCAGGTCGCCCAGCGCCAGGCAGAGCGCGGCCCGTGCGCTGCGGACCAGCGTCCGGGCGTGGTCCGCGGGGAACGCGGTGTCGCCGAGCAGGCCCCGTTCGGCGTCGTCGAGCAGGTCGGCCGCCCTGTCCAGGTCGCCGAGCCGCACCCGCAAGTCCGCCTCCCGCGCGTCGACCAGAACCAGCATCTCCGCCGAGGACGCGTGCAGCGCCCGCTCCCGGGCGGAGTCGATCATCGCGATCGCCCGGTCGGTGTCGCCGCGCCGGATGTGCACGTCGATCCAGCGCAGGTCGCTGTAGAGCTGGTCGCCGAGGCTGAGCGAGCCGAACTCGCGCGCCAGCGTCCGGGCCTCGCGCAGGTCGGCCAGCGCGCCGTCGAGGTCGTCGTATCGCCGCAGCCGGGCGCGCATCGGCAGCGTGGCGGCCTGGCCCCAACGGTCACCGACCTGCCGGAAGCAGGCCAGGGCCGCCTTCACGTGAACACGCGTCTGGTCGAGCGCGCCCGCGTTCTCGGCGATCTCGGCCTGGAACATGTGGGCCAGCCCGGACAGCCACACGTCGTCTCCGTCGGCCAGGCGCTGGAAGATCGCGAGCGCGGCCTGCTCCTCCTGCAGGAAGAGCAGGACCGGGCCGAACACGCGGTAGTGGCTCGGCAGCTCCGGATGCGCGAGCAGCCGCTCGGCCACCTCGCGCATCTCCGCCCGGTCGTCCGCGGCTTCCCCGGCGGTGATCCCCGACAGGATGTCCGCCCGGTTGAGCAGGTAGACGGCTCGGGCGCAGTCGCGCTCCGGCGTCGGCCCGCCGCCGGGCAGCGCCAGGGCCTCGCCCAGCCAGTAGGCGGCGTCGGAGTGGCGGCCGAACATCTGCCAGTACCAGGTCAGGGTCAGGGCGAGGGCGGTCGCGCCGGGAGAGTCTCGGGTGGCGCACAGGTGGCGCAGGGCGGCGAGCGTGTTGTCGTACTCGGCGCTGATGATCTTCATGGCTGTCAGCTGGCCGGCCCCGCGCAGCTGAGAGTCTTGGCGGGCCATCAGCTCGGTGAAGTGGGCGGCGGCCAGGTCGCGGGCCGTGCCGAGGTCGCCGGTGCCGGTCAGGCGGTCGGCGCCGTACTCGCGGATGGTTTCGAGCATCCGGTAGCGGCCGGTGCCGGGCGCGAGCTGCAGCAGTGACCGGTCGACGAGGGTGGCGAGCAGTTCGGGGATTTCGGCGGTGGGCACGGTGGTGCCGGCGCAGACGGCGGCGGCTGAGGCGGGGGTGACGCCGCCGGGCAGGATGGAGATCCGTTCGGCGACGATGCGTTCGTGCTCGTTGAGCAGCTCCCAGCTCCAGGCGATGACCGCGCGCAGGGTGCGGTGCCGGGGCGGTGCGGTACGGCTGCCGGTGGTGAGCAGCCGGAACCGCTCGGAGAGCCCGTCGGCCAGGTCGGGCAGTGACAGCGTCCGCAACCGGGCGGCGGCCAGCTCGAGGGCCAGCGGCATGCCGTCCAGGCCGTGCACCACGCGCACTATGTCGGGCAGCGTGATCTCATCGACGTCGAAACCGGGTCGCACGGCGGCGGCCCGCTCGGTGAACAGGCGCACCGAGGCCGCCCTTCGGGCCTGTTCGACGCTATCGTCCGGGTCGGGCAGCGCGAGCGGGGCCAGCGGCACGAGCGCCTCGCCGTCGACCGCGAGGGGTTCGCGGCTGGTGGCGAGCACGCGCAGCCCGGGGCAGCGGGGCAGCAGCGCCGCGACCAGGTGGGCCACGGCGTCGATCAGGTGCTCGCAGTTGTCGACCAGCAGCATGCTCTCCCGGCCGCCGAGCTCGCCGACGAGAACGTCCAGCTCGTCACCTTCGACTCGCTTGCGGGCGTCGAGGATCGCGCCGCCCCGCAGCCCGATCCCGGCGAGCACGGCCGTGGCGATCTTCGCTGGTTCGGTGACGGACGCGAGGTCGATGAGCCAGGAGCCGTCGGGGTATTCGTGGCGATGGCGGCGGGCGGCCTCCAACGCGAGCCGGGTCTTCCCGGCACCGCCGGGGCCTAGGACGGTGACCAGCCGTCCGGTAGTGAGCAGGCTGCCGATGCGAGTGAGGTCGTCGTCGCGGCCGATGAAGCTGGTCAGCGGCGCGGGCAGGTTGGTCGGCCGGATCTGGTCGGGTTCGGTGGCCGCCTGCCACCCGGCATTGCGACCGGTTACAGCCGCAGCGCTCCCGCCCTCGCTGTTCGCGCCCGCCGGGCTCATGCCTGCCGCGCTCGCTTCCGTCACGCTTGTGGCCCGGGCGGTCGCCACCGTAATCGGAGCCGAGGCCCTCGAATTCACCGCGCTCCCGGCCGAGGCTCTTGAAGCCGCCGGGCTCCTGGCCGGAGCGCCTCCAGGCGAGGCGTCTGGCACCAGGATGGGCTGGTAGGGGCGCAGCAGGCGCAGATGGCGTTCCCGCAGGGCGGTGCCGGGGTCGGCGCCGAGCACGTCGGCCAGGGTCTGGCGGACCCTCTCGTAGACGGCCAGCGCCTCGGCCTGACGCCCCTGAGCGGCGAGCGCGTCCATCAGCAGCGCGGCCACCCGCTCGTGGACCGTGTGCTCGGCCAGCACCCCCGTCAGCCGGGCAGCGGCCACCTCGGCCCGCCCCAGCGACAACTCGGCGTCGGCGAGGTCGGCGACCGCCTCGATCGACACGTGTGCCAGCCGTGTCGCGACCGTGGGCGCGACCGCGGCGATGACCGCGGGTTCGGCGCCAGGATGGTCGCCCCACAATGCCACGGCCTCGGCGAGCGCGGCGCCCGCGGCCTCCGGGTCACCTGCCCGCAGCCTCTCCCGACCGGCGGCGGTGAGCTGTTCGAAACGCAGCGCGTCCACATCGGCCGCATCCACCGCCAGCCGGTAGCCGCCCGCGACCCGCACGACCACGCCACGGGCCGCGCCGGTCGGGGTGAGGGCGCGACGCAGCCGGGAGACGAGGGTCTGCAGGGCGGGGGCGGGGCCGGACGGCGGCTCCTCGGCCCAGATCGCGTCGACCAGCACGCCCGGCTCGACCGCGCGGCCACCGGCGAGCGCCAACCGGACGAGCAGGCCCTGCAACCGCGCACCCGGAACGGGCAGGGCGGCGTCACCGCGAGACACCTGGAACGCGCCGAGCAGCGTGATGCGAAGCCGTGCAACCCCGTCCATTTCCCAATCTTCGCGCGCTCACCCGCAAGACCCAAAGCAGAGCAGCCGTGTCAGCGCCGTATTTGCCCCGTGTCAGCGACCCGCCTCAGTCTTCGCATGCCGCAGCACCTTCACGAACAACGGAGGCAACAGATGACCATGACGAACAACGCCGGCAGTTGGGTCCGGAGCTGGGGCGCCTCGCCCCAGGCGGCCCACGATGGGCTCGGCTCGCTGGACGACCACCCGCCCCTCGCCGACGTGACCCTGCGCCAAGTGGTGCGCATCAGCGGCGGCGGGCGCCGGGTGCGCATCCGCTTCACCAACGAGTTCGGGACCGCGCCCTTCACCATCGGCGCGGCGCAGGTGGGCCTCGCGGCGCCCGGCGGCGGGGTTCAGCCGGGCAGCGAGCGCGTGCTGACCTTCTCCGGCGCGTCGGCCGTCACCGTCCCAGCGGGCGCGCCGATCCTCAGCGATCCGGTCGACCTGCCCCTGCCCGCCCTCGCCAAGCTGTCCATCGGCCTCTACCTGCCGGGGCGCGTGGAGACCTGCACCTGCCACGACCCCGCCCTGGAGACCGGCTGGACGATCCCGGGCGACGCCGTTGCCGCCCCCACCCTGCCGGAGAACGCCGAAGTCCTGCCAGTGCGGGCCCTGATCTCCGCCGTCGAACTGCTCCCCGACGCCCCAGCCAAGACCATCGTCGTGGTGGGCGACTCCCGCACCGACGGCGCCGGCTCGACCCCGGACGCCAACCACAGCTGGCCGGAACTGCTGGCCGAGCGTCTCACCGAGCGGGGCGTGGCCACCGGCTACGTCTCCAACCAGGGCATCAGCGGCAACCGGATGCTCAACGACGGCATCGGTGTCGCCGCCCTGGCCCGCTTCGACCGTGACGTGCTGGCGACGCCCGGCCTCGGCTACGTGGTGCTCTCCGCGGGCGGCAACGACATCGGCATCTCCTTCGCCCCACGGGACGACGACGGTCCCCTGGCCGACTTCCTGAAGATGTTCCCCGGCGCGCCGGTGACGACGGACGACGTCATCGCGGGCTACCACCAGCTGATCGCCCGGGCGCACGAACGCGGCGTGAGGGTCTACGCCACCACGATCGCGCCCTACGAGGGCGCGGAGATCTACACACCGGAGGGCGAGAGCGCACGCCAGACGGTCAACGAATGGATCCGCACCGGCGGCGCCTTCGACGCTGTGCTGGACTTCGACGCCGTCTGGCGCGACCCGGACCGCCCCAGCCGAATCAGGGAGGACTTCCACTGCGGCGACCAGCTGCACGGCAACGATGCGGGCTACCAGGCCCTGGCCGACTCCATAGACCTGTCGCTGTTCAGCTGAGTCAGCCGGAATCCAGCCGGCCCGCCGCTGAGAACACCCCCGTGTTCCGGCGGTTCCACACACAACCACGACATGTAGCCCAGTCCTGGACACCGAGCAGTGTTCTGGCGCGACAGCATGTGCCCCTAAGACGATTCGAACCACAGGAGGAAACCTTGAACGACATCAAGCCCGAATCGGCAGTCCACCAGCCGCTTCAACCACCCTCGGCCCCGCAGCGCCGCAGGGCGGGGGCGGCGCTCATAGCCAGCGGAGGCATCTACTTCACCGCCGAGTTCATCGCCGCGGCAGCATGGACGGATCCGCCCTACAGCTACACGTACCACTTCATCAGCAACCTCGGGGTTCGCGGCCCCTCAACCGCGTTCGGGCAGTTCATGTACTCGCCGCTCGCGTGGGTGATGAATACGGGCTTCTTCCTCTTCGGACTCGCCGCACTAGCCGGCGTCGTCATGCTGAGGGGACTGCCCGGCAGACGTCGAGGGCCGGCGGTCGCAATGGCGGCGCTGCTGGCGGCCGGCGGCGTCGTACTGGCATTCTTCCCAGGATCTGGCGAAGCGACGGACAACGGCGCGACCGACTACCACGGACTGGGCGCTTTCATGGGGTTCATCAGCGGCAACGTGCTTGCCATCCTTATCGGCAGGATGCATCAGCTCCTCGGATTCCCCCGCAGACTGGGGAGGGCCCTGGTGGTCGCCGGGATACTCGGCTTGGTTTCGCTGGTGGCCTACGGGGCCGTCCTCGAATCGGGAACCGGGGTCCTCATCGGCTTCGTCGAACGCGGTATCGTATATCCATTCCTGATCAGCTTCATCATTGTGGGAGCGGCACTGCGGAAGCGCCACATTCCAACACGATAGACGTGGACTCCGGCAACGAGCCCGGGTCCGCGTTTCCGGGGGTCCTGGCGGTGCGGGGTGACGATCATATGCTGGTAGGGGGCGACTGCTCACTTCTGCCTCATAGGTGGTCCAGTCACCGCAGCAAGCGCGTTGCCAGGTGGTAGCGCTGGAGATGTGGATGCCGAGTAGCCGGGTCGGCAGCACTGGCGCGCCCCGGGTTGGCCGAAGGCCCTGATACCTGGAACATCCTCCATACGATCCTCAAAGTGACACTAAGCCGGATTTCTGCTCGCCAGCAGAGGTACCGTCAGGTCCATAAACACAGCCCGAGCGAAGCGAGGACCATTTCCCGAGTGCAGGGTCAGGAGTCCGGGAACACCGAGCGGTCGATGCCGACCTCGCGGGCCGCGGCGATGCGGGCGTGCTCCAGCAGGCGGCGGCGCGACAGCACCGACGGGTGCAGCGTGTAGCGGATGATCAGGCCGTCGAGCATGCCGTCGATGCGCTCGGCGGCGCCGCGCGGGTCGTCGCAGACGAACTCGCCGGTGTCGACACCCGAGCTGATCACCTGTTCCAGCGTGCCGATCCAGCCGGACTCCAGCTCCAGCAGGATCTCCTGGACGACCGCCTCGCGCAGCCCGGCCGCGAACGCGTCGATCCAGAGCAGCCAACTCTGGTCGGCTCGCGACCTCGGGATGTAGTAGCGCAGCACGCGGTCCAGCCGGTCGGTCGCCGTGCCGGGCTCCTGGATCAGCTCTCTGAGCCGCCCCACCTCGCCGTCGATGGTGGTGCGGAGCATGGCGGTGATCAGGTCGTCTTTGGTGGCGAAGTGGTAATGGATCAGGCCGCCGCTGACGTTGGTCGCCTTGGCGATGTCGGCGACCCGGGTGCTCGAGATGCCGCGTTCGAGCACGACCCGCCGCGCGGCCTCCAGGAGCTCAGCCCGACGGTGATCCGCCTGGTCGGCCCGGCTAACGCGCGTTCCTCCCGCTGCACCATCAGCACTGCGCACGGCCTGATCCTACTACCCGGACGACCGTCCACCCGCCGCGCCGATCGGCGGGCGCACCGGCGCGCGGAGACGTCCTCACCGGCCTTCCCGCGCGACGCTCGCCACCGCGGGGGCCAGATGACGTAGTGCCTCAGGTGACGAAGTCCGGTCGCTGCGGTGAACGGTGATTGTGAACCGTTCGCCCTTGCCACTTTGCCGTTCATCCAGACACTCCTCCCATTCCCCGCCCACTTCGTCCATCCATCGCATTCGCACTAACGGATGAATGACAGATGAAGTAACAATTCCAGGAAAGAACGTGCCACCCCGGTCCGCGCACCCCCCACCGCCCTTCGTCAAGGAGCGCCATGGCACAGTCCACCCGCATCCGCCCGTCCGTGCCCCACGCCCTGGACACGCAGACGGTCCTCCCATCACCGGATCGGGCGCCTCACGTCCCCCCGCCGGCCGATTCCCACGAGAGCTCCCACCAGGTTCTCAACCGCCGCTACGCGGAACTGTTGCAGGAGGTCCGCATCGGCCAGACGTGCGTCCAGTACCTGGCGAGTTTCCTGATGGCCCTCGCCTTCATGCCGAGGTTCGCCGACATCACCGCGCAGCAGCGCGGCATGTACGTGACGGCCCTGATCACCACCTTGCTCGCCGCGGCCCTGCTGACCTCCCCCGCCCCTTTCCACCGCGTCGTGTTCGGGCGCCGTCTGAAGTCGCGGCTGGTCGTGATGTCCAACCGGCTCACGCTGGCCGGGCTGCTCCTGCTGGTCGTCGCCCTCGGGTGCGCGCTGATGCTCGTCCTCGACGTGGTGGGCATCACGGCCGGGCCCTACATCGGCATCGCCACGCTCACGGGATTCGTGGTGATCTGGTTCGGCCTCCCGCTGTGGTGCCGCCTGCGGCACAGCGCCCGCGACGAGATCTGACCTGTTCGGGGCGCCTCCGGGGCGCCCCGAACACGCCGAGCGAAGCGAGGCCATAGGCACAACCCGGCACCGACGACGCTGCCGGGCGGACCTCCCCTCACCTCGCAGGCCGTTTCGGCTCAGCCGAGGCGGTAGAGCGTTCCTCCTGTACCGGTTCCTCCTGTACCGGTTCCTCCGTACTCCTCCGCCGGGACCGCGGTGCCGTTGGCCCGCACCCACGCGGTGACCTCGTCGTTTCGCTCCCCCGGCCCGCCCATGCGACCGCCGAGCAACACATACGTCAGCCGCCCCTCCGCGACGTACCGCCGGAGCTTCTCCACGGTCATCGCCGGGTCGCTCCCCGTGAAGCCGCCCATCGCGATGACGGGCCCGCCGCCGGTGGCGAGGATGATGGACGACGCCTCGCGGGCACTGCTCACCGCGACCAGCCACGTGGCCGTCCCCTTGTTCGCGCGCAGGTAGGAGACCAGCGCGGCGTCGACACCGCCCTCGGGACCGCCGAGACCGCCGGACGGCGGCGCCCCCACGCCCGCGGGCGTCCGCGTGCCGCCGGGCGCGCCGGCAGAGGTCCCCGCGCCGGGGGGCACGCCGTCCTCGGCCCCCGCAGGACGACCGTCCGCACCGCCGGGGCCGTCCGGACCGCCTGCACCGCGCGGCCCGACTCCCATACCGCCGAAGCCCGTCTGCGGCCCGGCCGTGGGGTTGGTGCCGTTGACGGGGGCCGACAGCGGGGTGAGCGCGTACGCGGCCGGGCCCGCGAGCCCGCCCGCCAGGGCGAGGACCAGCGCGACGGCGGCGAGCCGGGTCCGTCCCCGGCGGCCGAGGCGCAGCACCACCAGGCCGAGCACGGCCGCGGCGACCGCGGCGGCGACCGCGAACGGCAGCCAGGGCGCCCAGCCGGGCGCGCGGCGCAGGACGGTGAACGCCCACGCCCCGGTGACGGCCACGCCGAGCGGGAGGGCCCAGCCGGCGACCGGCCGCCGCGAACGGTAGGCCCGCCACATCAGCACGCCGCCGATCCCGGTCAGCGCGGCCACGGCCGGGGCCAGGGCCGTGGCGTAGTACGGGTGGAAGATGCCCGCCGAGAAGCTGAACACCGCGTAGTGCACCACGAGCCACCCGCCCCACAGCAGCAGGGCCGCCCGCACGCCCGGCGTCCGCGCGGCGGCCCACGCGGCGTCGGCGGGAAGCGGGCTGACGTAGGGCTCCACGGGACCGCGCCGCCACGAGCAGACGAGGAGGCCGGTGACGAGGGCGAGGACCGCGAACGGGATCAGCCAGGAGATCTGACCCGCCATGATGTCGTTGAACAGCCGGCCCGCGCCCGCCTGCCCGCCGAAGCCGCCGCCCCCGCCCGGCCCGCCCCCGCCCGGCCCGCCGCCACCACCTGGGCCGCCCTCACCGCCGAAGATCCGGCCGAGGCCGTTGTAGCCGATCACCAGGTCCCAGAGCGTGCCGTCCGTGCTGCCCCCGACGTACGGGCGGTCGCCCGCGGGCCAGAGGTCCACGACGACCATCCACCACGCGCTGGACACGACCAGCGCCGCGCCCGCGACGGCCAGATGCCCGAGCCGCCGCCACATGCCGGCCGGCGCGGCCAGCAGGTAGACCAGCGCGAAAGCCGGCAGGACCAGGTATGCCTGGAGCATTTTCGTCGTGAAGCCCATGCCGACGAGGACGCCGCACAGCACGAGCAGGCGCGGGCGTCCCATCCTGACCGCCTCGGCGCAGGCCCAGGCGGCGGCGACGAGCAGCAGCACGAGGATCGTGTCGGGGTTGTTGTCCCGGTTGATCGCCACGCTGATCGGCGTGAGCGTCATCACCAGGGCGGCCAGCAGCCCGGCGGCATGACCCGTCGCGGAACCGCGACCAGAGCCGATCACGGGGCCGACCACGGAGCCGGTCACGGGGCCCGTCGCGCGGCGGGCGCGCGCGGCCCGCCCGGGGCCGTCGAAGGCGCGCCGGACGGCGGAGTACAGGACGCCGGTCGTCGCCACGCCCGCGAGGGCCTGCGGCAGCAGCATGCTCCAGGTGCCGAACCCGAAGATCCGCGCCGACAGGCCCATGACCCACAGCGCGAACGGCGGCTTGTCCACCGTGATGAACGACCCCGAGTCCAGCGCGCCGAAGAAGAACGCCTTCCAGCTCCGCGTCCCGGACAGGACGGCGGCGGCGTAGTAGTCGTTGGCGTACCCGTTGCGGCCGAGCCCCCAGGTGTAGAGCGCGGCGGCCAGGGCGAGCACGGCGAGCAGCGCGGGGCGGGCCCAGCGGGGGTGCTCCGGCGGGCCGAGGACGATCCGGGCGAACCTCCCGCGCGGGGCGTGCCGGCCCGCGGCCACGCCCACCGGAGCCTCGATCTTCAGCGTCATCGGCCGTTCTCCTTCTGGCTGGTGGGCCGCGCGTTACTCCGGTCCGGGCCGTGGCCGCCCGGGCCGCTCGGTTCGGGACCGCTCCGCTTGTGGCTGCGCGGGGTGAACACCCAGGCGCGCAGCAGCAGGAAGCGCAGGAGGGTGGCGAGCGCGTTGGCGCAGACGACCCCGGCGAGCTCGGCCGTCCGGGAGGCGGTGTCAGGGAGCAGCGCCAGCGCGCAGGTGGTCAGCGCCAGCCCCGCGGCGAACGCGACCAGGCCCTGGACGTGGTGCCGCAGCGCCCCGGCGCGCCCGGAGACGCCGAAGGTGAAGCGCCGGTTGGCGGCGGTGTTCGCGACGGCGGTCACCAGCAGCGCGATCGCGTTCGCCGCCACCGCCGGCATGAATCCGCGCAAGACCCAGAACAGGGCCGTGTAGGCGAGGGTGCAGGCAACCCCGACGGCGGCGAAGGACGCCAGGTGGCGTACCAGCCCGGGCCGGATCGCGCGAGTCTCACCGGGAGGGGGCTCGGAGGCGCGCGGGCCGTCCGAGAGGGCGGCGCGGGCGACCCTGGCCATGCCGCGCAGGTCGTCCAGGGCGGTGCGGACGATGTCGACGCGGCTGTCGGGGTCGTCCACCCAGTCGACCGGGACCTCGTGTATGCGCAGGCCGTGGCGTTCGGCGAGCAGCAGCAGCTCGGTGTCGAAGAACCATTCCTCGTCCTCGACCGCCGGGAGCAGGGCCTGGACGACCTCGGTGCGCGCGGCCTTGAACCCGCACTGGGCGTCGGAGAAGCGGGCGCCCATCGCCGAGTGCAACAGCATGTTGTAGGAGCGCGAGATGATCTCCCGCTTCGGGCCCCGGACGACGCGGGACGCGCGGGCGAGCCGGGTGCCGATCGCCAGGTCGCTGTGCCCGGACAGCAGGGGCGCGACCAGCGGCAGGAACGCGTTGAGCCCGGTGGACAGGTCGACGTCCATGTAGCAGACGACGTCGGCGTCGCTCGTGGCCCACACCCGGCGCAGCGCGCGGCCCCGGCCCTTCTCGTCCAGGCGGACGGCGCGCACGCCCGGCAGGTCGCGGGCGAGCGCCTCCGCGATGGCGCCGGTGCCGTCGGTGCTCGCGTTGTCGGCGATCGTGATGCGGAAGCCGTAGGGGAAGGTGCCGCTCAGGTAGTCGTGGAGGTGGCGGATGCTGCCCGCGAGCGCCCGCCGCTCGTTGTACACCGGGACGACCACCTCGACGAGGCGTCCCCGCGCGTCCGGCGGCGGGGCGGGGCGGGTCTCCGGGGGCGATGAGATCGGCCCGGTCATCGGCGGGGTCACCGGGGGCGGCCCTGGGTCGGTTCGTTCATGGGTCCAACCTCGGCGGGCCGGATTGAACCGCTCTTAGGCGTTCATGAACCCCGTCTGAGAATGCGCGCGCCCGGGGAGGCGGACGGCGGCCAGGATCCCGCCGCCCGGCGCGTTGGCGAGCGTGACCTCGCCCCCGGCGTCGCGGACGGCCTGGGCGACGATGGCGAGGCCGAGGCCGGAGCCGGACATGCCGCGGGCGGCCGAGGACCGCCAGAACCGTTCGAAGACGTGCGGCAGCTCGTCCTCGGGGATGCCGGGGCCGTGGTCGCGCACGGTCAGCTGTCCCCCGGCCAGCCGCACGGCGATCACGCCGCCCGGCGGGCTGAACTTGACGGCGTTGTCCAGCAGGTTCACGACCGCGCGTTCGAGGGCGCCCTCGCGGCCGTGGACGTACCACTCGGCGAGGTCGGCGTCGATGCGGACCTCCCCGGCGCGCAGGCGGGCCCGGGCCAGGGCGGTCTCGACGACGTCGTGGAACGGCAGGCCGGGGACGGGCTCCTCGGCCTCGGAGACGCGGGACAGCTCCAGCAGGTCGCCGACGAGGCTGGACATCTCGGTCATCTGCGCCTTCAGCCCGGCCAGGAGCCGCCGCCGGGCGCCGGGGTCGAGCGGGCGGCCGGAGTTCTCGCTGTGCAGCAGCAGGTCGACGTTGGCGCGCAGGCTGGTGAGTGGGGTGCGCAGTTCGTGCCCGGCGTCGGCGACGAGCATGCGCTGGCGTTCGCGCGAGCCGGCCAGCGCGGCGGTCATGGCGTTGAAGGACGTGCCCAGCCGGGCGATCTCGTCGTCGCCGTCGACGGGGATGCGCGTCGCGAGGTCCTCGGTCCTGGCGATGTGCTCGACGGCGCCGGTGAGCCGTTCGACGGGGCGCAGCGCGGCGCGGGAGACCAGCCGGCCCGCCGTGGCGGCGCCGAGGACGCCGAGGGCGGCGACGCCGGCGAGCGTCAGGGCCAGGACGCGCAGGGTGGCGTCCATCCCGGAGAGCGAGCGGGCCGCGCTGACGGCGATGCCCGGCCCGATGTTGACGGTGAGCACGCGGACGGCGTCGCCGCTCTCGGTGACGCCGTCCCGCAGCAGCCGGCCTCCCGGCGTCTGGGCCACGCGCGCGTCGGCCGGGACGACCTTGACGGCGTCCCACCCCTGCGCGCAGCGCGTCCGGTCGGCCGTGACGATCTGCTGGAGCCGCAGGAACGGTCCAGGCGGCTCGCTCCCGCTCGGCTGTTCCGCGCAGTCGCGGCGGATCATCGCCGCCGTCCTGCCGTCCAGCGGGGGCTGGTTCAGGGAGTCGTTGAGCTGGCGGTCGAGCACGTCGCGGACGAGGAACCAGCAGGTGGCCGCGCAGACGGCGATCGCGAGCGCGACGGCCGCCGCGACGAGCAGGGTGAGCCGCGATCCGAGCGACCGGCGCCCGCCGCGCGTCAGGCCTTTCATCAGGCCGTTCATCAGGCGGGCGTCCGCAGCGTGTAGCCGACGCCGCGCACGGTGTGGATCAGGCGGGGCGCGCCTCCGGCCTCGGTCTTGCGGCGCAGGTACATGACGTAGACGTCGAGGGAGTTGGAGGACGGCTCGAAGTCGAAGCCCCACACGTCGCCGAGGATCTGCTCGCGGGTGAGCACCTGCCGCGGGTGGGCCAGGAACAGTTCGAGCAGCAGGTATTCGGTGCGGGTGAGCTCCAGGGGGCGGCCGTCGCGCGTGACCTCGCGGGTCGCGGTGTCCATGCGCAGGCCGCCGTAGGCGAGCACGCCGGTCTCCTCGGGGGGCCGCCGGGCGCCGCGCCGCAGCAGGGCGCGGACGCGGGCGAACAGCTCGTCCAGCTCGAACGGTTTGACCAGGTAGTCGTCGGCTCCGGCGTCGAGCCCGGACACGCGGTCGCCGACGGCGTCGCGGGCGGTGAGCATGAGGACGGGCACCTCCCGGCCCGCCGCGCGCAGCCGCCTGCACGCGGTGAGGCCGTCCACGCGGGGCATCATGACGTCGAGCAGGACCAGGTCGTAGGTGTCGCCGGCCAGCGTCTCCAGGGCCTCGGCGCCGTCCTTGGCGAGGGTGACGTCGTACCCCTCGAAGGTGAGGCTGCTGTGCAGGGCCTCGCGCAGGGCGGGCTCGTCGTCCACCACGAGGACGCGGACGGCGTCCCGGCGCGCGGGATCCTGGAGGTCACGAAGGTCGGAGGTGCTCACCGGCCCACGGTAGCCGCGAATCGTGAGAAGCCGGTTAAGCACCATGAGAACCCGATTAAATGGCCCCGGCGGGGATCGTCAGGAGCCCGCGCCGAGGACGGCCATGGCCGCGTTGTGCCCGGGGATGCCGCTGACGCCGCCGCCGCGCCGGGCGCCCGCCCCGCACAGCAGGACGCGCGGGTGGGCGGTCTCGACGCCCCACCGCCCGGCCTCGGCGGGGTCCTCGGCGAAGGGCCAGGACAGGTCCCGGTGGAAGATGTGCCCGCCGGGCAGTCCGGCCTCGGTCTCCAGGTCGACGGGCGTCTTGGCCTCCAGGCAGGGGGATCCGTCGGGGGCGCGCAGCAGGCAGTCCTCGATGGGCTCGGCGAGGACGCTGTTGATCGAGGCGAGGGTGGCGGCCAGCGCCTCCTCACGCGCCTTGTCCGGATTTTTCCGGAAAAGGCGGGCGGGCATGTGCAGGCCGAACAGCGTCATCGTGTGCGCCCCGGCCTCCCGCAGCGCCGGCCCGAGGATCGACGGGTCGGTCAGCGAGTGGCAGTACACCTCGGCCGGTGGCAGCGCGGGGATCGTCCCCGCCCCGGCCTGCGCGTACGCCCGGGCGAGCGCCTCGCGCCCCTCGTTGATGTGGAACGTGCCGCTGAACGCCTCGGCCGGGTCCACGAACGGGTCCTTCAGCCGGGGCAGCCGCGCGAGCACCATGTTGACCTTGAGCTGCGCCCCCTCGGGGTCGTCCGCGCCGCCCTCGCCGAGCAGCCGGGCCAGGATGACGGGCGAGGCGTTGACCAGCACGTGGCCGCCGGTCACGGTGTGCTCGTCGCCGGACGCGTCCCGGAGGACGACCTCGCCGCCCGGGTCGACGGCCAGTACCTCGGTCCCGGTGCGGATCTCCGCGCCGTGGCGCGCCGCGGCCTCGGCGAGCGCGCCGCTGACCGCGCCCATGCCGCCCACGGGGACGTTCCAGTCGCCGGTGCCGTCCCCCACGACGTGGTACAGGAAGCAGCGGTTGGCGAGCAGGTCCGCGGACGGGTCGGCGAAGGTGCCGATCAGGGCGTCGGTCAGCACGACGCCCCGCACGGTGTCGTCGGCGAACCGCTCGTCCACGACCTCGCCGATCGGCCGCTCGAACAGGTCGCGCCAGGTCTCGGCGTCGGCGACGACCTCCTCGCGCACGGCGGCCCGGTCACGCAGGGGCTCCAGCAGGGTCTGGGCCAGGCGGCGGGCGACCCGGGCGGTCATCGCGTAGAAGCGGTCCCAGGCCGCGAGGTCGCCGGTGCCGCCGGTCACGTTGGCGAAGGACGCGGCGGTGCGGGCCGCGTCGCCATTGTCGACCAGCAGCCCGGTGTCGCCGACGGGGGTGTAGGAGGCGATGCGCCGCCGCCGCAGGTCGAGGGCGAGGCCGAGGTCGGCCACGACCTTGCCGGGCAGCAGGCTGACGAGGTAGGAGTAGCGCGACAGCCGGGCGTCCACCCCGGGGAACGCGCGGGCGGAGACGGCGAGGCCCCCGGTGTACGGCAGGCGTTCCAGCACCAGCACGCGGCGGCCGGCGCGTGCCAGGTAGGCCGCGGCCACCAGGCCGTTGTGCCCCGCGCCGACGATGACGGCGTCGTACTGCGACCGTCGCATAAAAAGCCCCCTAACAGGACAGTACGGTGAGACGGCACACCCGGGAACAATCTCCCTGGGAGCGTACATACAGAGAGGACCCAGAGCGAGCATGCACATGACCGGCCCCGGCACGGCGATCCGCACGTCCGAGGAGGTGTCCGAGGCCTTGGCCGCGGGCGCCCCCGTGGTGGCGCTGGAGACGACGATCATCTCCCACGGCCTGCCCCGGCCCCGCAACCTGCGCGTCGCGATCGAACTGGAGGAGCTGGTCCGCGAGGCCGGCGCCGTCCCCGCGACCATCGCCGTGCTCGACGGGGTGGCCCGGGTCGGCCTGGACAAGAACATGCTGGAACGCGTCGCCACCGAGCCCGGCCTGCGCAAGCTGGGCTTCCGCGACCTGCCCGTCGCCGCCGCGCTCGAGGCGAGCGGCGCGACCACCGTCTCGGCCACCGCGTTCCTCGCGGCACGCGCCGGGATCCGGGTATTCGCCACCGGCGGCCTCGGCGGCGTCCACCGCGAGTGGACGGCCGACCAGGACGAGTCCGCCGACCTGGACATGCTGGCCAAGACCAGGATCACGGTCGTCTGCGCGGGCGTGAAGTCGATCCTGGACGTGCCCGCCACCCTGCAGAGGCTGGAGACGCGCGGCGTGACCGTCGCCGGGTACCGCACGGACGCCTTCCCCGGCTTCTACCTCCACAGCTCCGGCCTGCCGGTGGACTGGCGGCTGGAGACCCCGCAGGACGCCGCCGCGGTGATGCGCGCGCAGGACCGCCTCGGCGGCCCCGAGACCGCGCTGATCGTCGCCAACCCCGTCCCCGAGGACGAGCAGCTCGACCCCGCCCTGCACGACCGCGTGCTGGCCGAGGCGCTCGACGCCGCCACGCGGGAGGGGATCACCGGGCAGGCGATCACCCCGTTCCTGCTGGACTTCCTCGTCCGGGGCACCGCGGGCGCCTCGCTGGAGGCCAACCTGGCCGCCGTGCGCGGCAACACCCGCCTCGCCGGGGCCATCGCCGCCGCCTGGACCGGTCCGGAGAGCTGAGTGGGCGGCCTGCTCGTCATCGGCGACACCGTCACCGACGTTGTGGCGGTCCACCACGCGCCGGTCGCCCCCGGGACCGACACCGCCGCCGACATCGTGGTGCGGCCGGGCGGCTCGGGGGCCAACACCGCCGCCTGGGCCGCCCACCTGGGCGCGGACGCGCGCATCCTGACCCGCGTCGGGTACGACACCGGCCCCTGGCACGTCGCCGAGCTGTGCGGCGCGGGGGTGCGCCCGCACGTCCAGGTCGACCCCGGCCACCCCACGGCGGTCGTGATCGCGATGGTGGACGCCGCCGGGGAGCGTTCCATGCTGACCAACCGGGGCGCGGGCGGGCACATCGGCCCCGGCGACTGGGACGACGACCTGCTCGACGGCGTGGCCCACCTGCACGTCTCGGGGTACACGCTGTTCGCCGAGCCGGGTCTCGCGCTGTTCAGGACGGCCGTGGGCGCCGCACTCGGCCGCGGCCTGCGGATCAGCGTGGACCCGGCCTCTACCGGGCCGCTGACGGGCTTCGGCGTCGAGCGGTTCCTGAGCGAGACCCGCGCCGCGTCCCTGATCTTCCCCAACCGGGACGAGGCCCTGCTGCTCACCGGTGAACGCGACCCCGAGCGGGCCGCGTCCGCCCTCAGCGCCCGTTACGGGACCGCCGTGGTGAAGCTGGGGCCGGACGGCGCCCTGCTGGCGGTGGACGGCCGCGTCGTGCGCCGCGCCCCCGCCGCCGCGGCGCGGGCCGTGGACTCCACGGGCGCCGGGGACGCGTTCGCCGCCGGGTTCCTCACCGCGCTCCTGGACGGTCACGCCGCGGAGTCCGCCCTGGAAGCGGGCTGCCTGGCAGGCGCGCGGGCGGTCGCCGGGCTCGGCGGGAGGCCCGGCGGGACGGGCGGGATCCGCGCACCGGCGGGCCCGGGGGTCGCTGAGCCGCTATGTTCTCCCTAGACGGCGCTAATTGATAGCCTCCGGCGTAAGCTGCACCATTAGCAACATGCGTCACACTCGGGAGGATGCGGTCAGCCGATGGACGCCGATTCAATGATCTGCCTGAGTGATCTGGTGCCGGTTCTGCGCTGGAGCCGGCCTCAGCAGGTCGCCGAAGTTCTCGCCGACCCCCGGCTGCCTGGGGGCTGGTGGGCGTCGATCGCTCTCGGTCGCGCCCTCGGCACGACCGGTGTCGAGTGGCTCTGTGACCGCCTCTCGCGGCTGGCGGTCAGCCGCTGGGAGCACCTGGCGCTGATGGACGTGCTGCCCGCGCTGCAGGTCCACAAGGTCGACCCGGCCCTTCCCGGCTGGCCCGAGCCCGCGCGCTCGGCCATCAGCGGCATGGGCGGATGGCAGCGGCTGCGCAGGCTCACCGCCGCGGACCTGCGGGTCCCGTCGGCCCCCGCCTCCCCCGAGGTCATCATCACGGCGATGTTCCGCGAGGTGCTCGGCCGGGTGCCCGCCGTGTCCCCGCAGGTCCCGTCCAGCCCGCCGACCGGGCCCCATCCCACGCAGCCCACCGGCCCTCACCCCGCCCAGCCCACCGGGCCCCATCCCACGCAGCCCACCGGCCCTCACCCCGCCCAGCCCACCGGGCCGCACCTCACGCACCCCACCGGCCCTCACCCCGCCCAGCCCACCGGGCCGCACCTCACGCACCCCACCGGGCCCCATCCCGCCCAGCGGACCGGGCCCCACCCCGCGCTTCCCGCCGCCGCCCGGACGGCGCCGACCGGCCCGCACCCGGTGCAGCCGACCGGCCCACACCCCGTCCAGTCCCCGGCCGCCGGGGCTAACGGCGCGCCGCAGGCCCCGTACGCGCCCCAGGCGCCCGCGCAGCCCGCCGTCCCTCCCCCGCCACCTGTCTCGGACAACCCGCTCGTCCGGCTCGTGGACGCGGTCTTCCGCGAGTGGACGCCGCTGGAGCGGGCCGTGGCCACCGAGCGGCTGTTCGCCGAGGAACCGGTCAGCCTGCGCACGCTGGCCCACGAGTTACACGTCGACCGCGACGTGCTGTCCCAGGCGCAGCGCGCCGCCGAGGAGCGCGTGCTGCACTGGCTGCGCTCGCCGGAGTCCACCGCCGTCACCGGCCACCTGTTCCGGCTCACCGAGTGGCTCGGCAACGCGGCCACCGAGGACCAGCTCATCGGTGCCGACCCCGCGCACCCGATCGAGGTGCCCTCGCTCGGCACCCCCCTGTGGCGGGTGCTGGTCGCGCTCATGCGCGACCGCCGCCTGCAGGACGGCTGGCTGGTCGTCGGGGACCTGGGCCGGCTGCGGGAGCGCACCGCGCAGATGCTCGGCGGTAAGACCTCCGGCGAGGACGCCGTCGAGCTGCTGGCGCAGGTCGGGATCCGCGCCCACTCGGCCCAGGCGTGGATCGACGCCCTGCCGAAGGCCGCGGTCCCGCCGCCCGACCCCACGGCGACGGGCGGCTTCGCACCGCTCCCCCGCCGCACGCCCGGCGCGAACGGGCACCAGATGCGCGGCGGCGTACCCGTGCCGTCCGTGACGCGCAACCTGCCGGACGCCCAGACCGCGCTGGCGGCGCTCACCGCGCTGTCCGGCCCGCCGCGACCCCACCTGGTCCCCGAACCACGCGCCGCGACCCACGCGCCGCCGCTGCCGAGCCCGGCCTCCGACCCGCGCCGCTGGCAGCGCATCGACGTCACCAGCGAACACCTGCGCGGCGAGCCGGTACCGGTCCCGGAGGGATACGCCACCCAGCTCGGCATGCGCCCGGGCACGCTGCTGTCGGTCACCGGCCCCGGGGACAACGCGGTGGTGCTGGTCTGGCGCGACCGCCAGCCGGTGTTCGACTCACTGCAACCGGTGCTCATGCGCCTCAACGCCCGCCCCGGCGACTCGGTCTACGTCACCGTCGACGGCTACCGCCTGGACGCCCAGCTCACCGCCTGACCGCGCACCTTGAGACACCCGAGCACGAGGCGCTGGACGGCCGGACATGCGCGGGGCTCAGAGATGCGCAGCCCAACCTCGTGGCGCAGGCTTCAGCTTCGCGGGTCGGCTGAACCCTCCTGGAGGGCGACGCCGCCCGTCCTGTTGAACGTCAGCCAGAGCAGCCGGACGGTGACGTCTGGTCGTCGGCTGAATCGATGTACCGTGCGTTCCGGCGAGTCGAGGATCATGCGCGCTCCGTCCTCGGTACAGATGACCTGCGTCTGCTCTCTGAACGCCATTCCCCAGGCCGCGATCCTGCCGTCCGATCGCCGACCGTACTCCTGAACCACGGCGAATACGCGCGGCGCCTCCTCGACCACCATGTCGTGTACCAGCGCGTCGAACTCCGCCGCACCGCAGAGCGGCGCGAGCGGGAAAAGACCCGCGGCCGGTTCATCCTCGAACGGAGTCGCCATTTGTCGCTCCAAGTCTTGTTGTGGACCCTGTAGGCCGTATTGACCGTGTCGTCCGTCGGAGAGTAACCGTCCGACCACGATTTGACGTTAGTTCTTTACATCAAAGATCACAATCGAGTCGGCCTAACTTCCCCTACGATCTCGTGCCGGTAGGGTTCCTCACTGAGCCCTACGGAAGGTGACCAATGACCGGCTCATCAGCCCCCTTGCGGCGGCTCGGCATGGAGTTGCGGCGTCTGCGAACGATGACCGGACGCACACAGGCTGACGTAGGCAAGGCGATCGGGCGAACGCACGCGACACTGGTCAACTGGGAGCACGGCAAGACCAAGATCAGCAAGTCTGACCTCCTGTGCCTCATGACCGAACTCGGCGTACCGAACGACGTACGCGCTGGCCTTGAACAGTTACGAGACGAGTCCGGCCCAGGCGCCGGCCAGTGGGCCGTCTATGGACTTCCCGACTCGCTCAAGCCCCTGATCAGCTTCGAAGCAGACGCAGTAGCGGTCACGGCATTTGAGCCGATCATCATTCCCGGCCTCTTGCAGACCGAGGACTACGCACGAGCCATCCATATCGCCGGGCCGCACACCGTCGCACCGGAGAACGTCGAAAAGTGGGTCGCAGCCCGGATACAGCGCCAACGGCAACTCACGGGTGCCGCACCACTGAAGTTTCATGCCGTGATCTCCGAGGCCGCCCTCCGGCTGCAGGTGGGCGGTTCCTCGGTGATGACCACCCAGATCGAGCATCTTCTCGAATCGTCCCGCTTGGACAACATTACGATCCAGATACTCCCCGCCGCCGCGGGGGCACATCCCGCACTCGCGGGAAACATCACGGTCCTGCACTTCGCCGACCCCAGGTCCGATCCACCGCTGGGCTATTTCGATGGCCCTCTCGGCGGCTACATGATCAGCGACGAAGCCCAGGTCACCGCCATGGCCGACATGTTCGACGACATATGCGTGAAAGCGGCGACCGAGGCCGAGTCAACCAGGATGCTGGCGACCGCCCTCAGAGACATCAGGAAGTAGAACGACACATGTTTGACTTATCCGCAGCAACATGGCGCAAATCCAGCCACAGCACCGCCGGCGGCAACTGCGTCGAGGTGGCGTTCCTCGATGGTGCCGTCGGTCTGCGTGACTCCAAGGACAACAGGCAAGGCCGCCTTCTCGTCTGCACACGTGCCGAGTGGGACGCCTTCGCCGAAGGGATTCGCAGGACGGCAGTCGTAGCGGATAGCGACACGGCATGATGCCCAACGCGGCTTGACCCAGGAAAGCTTGCGGCTCAGCCACAAGCGGCCTTTAACGGACCGCTGAGTTTGTCGGGTGAACGCGGTCAACTGATCCGGCGCACTGGCTGCCCCGTCAGGCGGGAGATGGTCTCGAAGTCGTTGTCCGCATGCAGCACGGTGAGCTTGTGATGTCGTGCGGCTACCGCTACGAGGAGGTCGACCGGAGAGGCGGATTGATGCCACCCCTTGTCTGCGAGGTCGCGCTGCAACTCGCCTGTCTCGTCCCATGCCGATTCGGGGAGAACGTAGTAGGGGAAGGTCTCCTGGAGCAAACTGTCTGCCTCGTAGAAGGCTGGTCGGCCGCCGACAGCTCGGAGATACTCCTGCTTGACCGGCTCACAGATACCGACAAGCCCGGCAGTGACGGTCTGATCCCATTCAGTACCGACCTGACCGCGGTAGAAGAGGATCAAGGCACTGGTATCTACGAGATAGAGCTCCGTCACGCCACGGCCTGCTGCGTGCCGGCATCCTGTCCGATGGCCGAGAAGTCGATCTCTCCCTCAGCCACCATCTCACGCATGCGCGCCACAGCCGCTGCCCGTCTGCGTCGGTCGACGATCTCGCGTAGGGCAGCGTTGACGGTGTCTTTCTTAGAGGAGGTGCCGAGCAACTTCGCCGCCTCTGCCAGGGCCTCGTCGTCAAGGTCGATCAGGGTCTTGGTCATGATCTCGCCTCTCCGTATATATGAATGGAGATTAGTATATCAACGGGCATCGATCTCCAGTGGGCTCGCCGCTCCAAGATGTCGATCGCGGTCGTGGGCGTCGACTGGTCGTGCCAGTATCGGATCAGGGCGTCGTAGTAGCGGTGGGCATCGCCGACGGTGACCCGGTCTGCCGCGGTCAACACTCCCACCTGGTCGCGCTGGCCCCCGCCGACTCGCCAAGCGGTTCTCGACCGCCTAGCCCACGGCCTCTTCTCCCACGCCGCTCAGCCTCAGGTGGATCTTGCTCGATACCTGCCGCACCGCGACCGGCGGCACCGCCGAGCTGAAGTGGGTGGGCCATGACTTCCCTCAGAGCCCAGCGCGTCCCCCAGTGGACGGAACTGCCGCTGTGGCGCCCGTACCCGGGCACCTGGCGCGTCGACGCCGCCCACGCCCGCGCGCCCGTTGACCTTCGCGGCTTGTTCGGTCATCATGCGTAGCAAGTTTCTCCAACTTGGAGCAAGGAAGGATCAGCTCATGCGCGCTCACTTCCTCGGCAAAGACCCCGAGTCCATCGAGGGCGAGTCGCCCACGTTGTTCGCCACCGACCGCACCGACCGTACGACCTACATCGCCCAGGGCTGGAAGGTGACCGACCCGCAGGCGCTTGCCGACATCGGGCCGGTACCGGATCACGAGACCCTGATCGAGATCCCGGAAGAGGTGCTGAAGTACTACGCGCGCCGGTACGCGGAGCAGGAGGGAGAGCACTGAGCTTGCTCATCGGGGACGACTTCAATCAGTTGTTCCGCACCTTCGAGCACACAGCGTTCCGCTTGGAAGTGCGTGAGAGCTACAACGCACCGCGTGAGGTCGAGTCGTTTCGGCGGTTCCGAGCTGGTGAGCCGGTTGACCTGTCGTGGGCCGAGACCTGGTTCAACATGATCAGGGAGGCCACCGCGGAAGGCCGACGGTTCGCTCGCGTGCGCGTCGTCAGCGTGCCGCTATCCGACTACAGCCGGTTCGGTCTGTGGGCGGCTCAGCGGACCAGCGACGCGGGTGAAGATATCCGTTACCTACCTCGTGACGTAGCCGAACAGCTTGGTCTGCCCAATCACGACTACTGGCTGTTCGACTCACGCAAGCTGGCGCGGATGCACTTCGGCGAAAAAGACAAGTTCCGAGGCGGCGAGATCATCACTGACGCCGCCGAGATCGTGCGGCACAACTATTGGCGGGATGTTGCCCAGCATCACGCCATTCGGCGGGATGAATTTGAGGCCAAGGTCTAGCGGTTCGGGCGGCGTTGAAGAAGCACGCAATGCCCTCGGTCAACGGCTCCGCGAGCTACGGCGTCGAGCACAACTAAGCGGCAAACAGCTCGCGGAGTCGTTGTCATGGCAGCCGTCCAAGGTCAGCAAGATCGAGAACGGCAAGCAGACGCCGACTGACGATGACATCGAGGCGTGGACACGGGCAACCGATACTGAGCACGAGACAGAGGCGCTGCTTGCCTCACTGCACACGCTTGAGGTGCAGCACGCCGAGTGGCAGCGCGTTCTCAAGGCTGGGATGCTCGGTCACCAGCTTGAGCTATCCGAGCAGGACGCTAAGACAAGGTTGTACCGGTCGTTCGAGCCGGCCGTGGTACCGGGGCTGCTGCAAACTGCCGAGTTCGCGCGTGCGCTCTTTTCGCGGGCCATCATGGTCCACCGAGTACCTAACGATGTTAACGACGCGGTGGCCAAGCGCATGCAGCGGCAAGAGATGCTGTATCGCACGGATAAGGCATTCCATTTCGTCATCACCGAGGCGGCGCTTCGCTACCGGCTATGCGCGGTGGATACAATGCTCGGTCAACTTGACCGGCTGGTCTCTCTAACGTCGTTGCGTAATATGCGGCTCGGGGTTATCGGGTACGAGACGCAATACGTCGTCGATCCCCGTCACGGCTTCATGATCTATAACTCCGACCTCGTGCGCGTCGAGACGTACTCGGCCGAGTTGAACCTACGGCAGTCGCATGAGATCGGGCTGTACACCTCCACGTTCGAGAAGTTGGCGGCTGTCGCGAGCTACGACGCGGCGGCCAGGGCGGTCATCAATCGGGCCATCGCCGACCTTGCCTCAGCTCAGCCCGAGGATGGCGAGTGATTGCACGACACTCAGGTCGGCAATGCTCTTTCGAGCAATACTGAGCAATTTTCTTCCCAATACCATCATTCCTTCCTACTCTCCCTTCCAAGGCGGTAACTACAGGGCTACGGGAGAGAACCAGGTGAGCATCCGCGTTGTAATGGTGGGCTTTACCCCGTCGGCCTGGCACGGCCGGCCTGCTGGCCGCGCCATCGGCCGAAGATCTGGCGGTCCGGTTGATCGATCCCAGCAGCGTGAGAGCGGAGTCGTCTCATGCCCGCGGTAGAGGTCAGCGCGGCTACGCGAGTGAGCGCACACCCGAGCAGATGCCGACCCGGATTCGAATGGGTCGGGCGGGGACAAGGAGAGTCGGCGCCGACCTGGCGCGGGCAGGGCGACGGTACCGCATTTTCCCTGTTCATGAGGCTTATGTAGCCGGTTTCGCTCAGCTGTGACGTCCTGTTACACGGTCTAGACTCAAGATCGTTCGTGAGGTGCCCCGCGTCCGCCGGACAGCGGTGCCGGCGTCTTTGCTCCATGGCCTCGGGTGCCGCCCTGATCTCGCCCGGTCCCGATGAATGAAAAGGAGTGTTCCCGTGCCTGAGAAAGTCACCAAGGACAAGGTGCTGTGCTACGTCGTGCGCGACGGTCGGCTGCTGGTGTTCCGGCACACCGATTACAGCTACGAGGAGGTCGGCATCCAGGTTCCGGCCGGCGGCATCCGCGCGGGCGAGACGCCCGAGGCAGCGGCCCTGCGCGAGGCGGGTGAGGAGACCGGCCTGAAGGACTTCAAGATCGTGCGGAAACTCGGCGAGACCACCTATGACATGAGCCCCTACCGGTTCGAGCTCCAGCGCCGTCACGTCTTCCACCTGGAGGTGACCGAGCCCACCGCGGAGCGGTGGGCCAGCCAGGAGGACCACGACGGCGAGCAGGAGCCCACGCACTTCGAGTGTTTCTGGATCCCGCTGGAGGCCGCCCACATCCTCCAGTCAGGCCAGGGAGCCCTGCTGGGGCGCCTGTACGACTGAGTCCAGTCCGGTCACGGTCACGCCAGGAGGCAGCCGATGGACCACACCACCCGACAGAGGGTAGTGGTCCGTGACGGTCACTTGTACGACCTCCGTTGACAGCCGGCGCTTCTGTTACAGGTGTTGATGGGTCGCGCTCAGCGGCTGTGCGTCGAGGCGCTGTGGTAGTCGGTGTAGGTGTAGGGATTGTCGAGGATGGTCGTCTCGGGGATGTCGGGGTTCATCCCCTTCTGCCACTCCTCCTCCCCCATCGTCGACCGTAGGTGTTCGACGGTCTGCTCGACCTGGCGCCGGGCCGCGGCGAGGTCGACGCCGACCAGGCGGTGCTCGTGCTTCACCACGCGACCGTTGACGAGGACGGTGTGCACGTCCCCGCGCTGGGCCTGGAACGCGACGTGGCCGAAGGGGTTGAGCAGCGGGAAGGAGACGGGCGAGTGCTCGTTCTTGATGAGGACGATGTCGGCCTTCTTGCCGACCTCGAGGCCGCCGAGCTCGTGGTCTCGGCCGAGGGTGCGTGCCCCGCCGCGGGTGGCCCAGTCGACGACCTGGTCGGCGCGAAGGGCGCAGTGCGTGACGGTGCCGCCGTTGGCGTGTGCTTCCATGTGCTCGCGGGAGCGGTCGGCGCCGAGCGTGGTGCGCATGGCGGAGAACAGGTCGCCGCTCCACCAGACGCTGGTGTCCATCGAGAGCGACACCGGGATGTCGTGGGCGCGGATGGCCCAGGTGGGCGGGTAGCCCTGGCCTGCGCTCTGCTCGCTCTCGGTGGAAACCGAGATGGAGCCGCCGGTGGCGGCGATGCGGTGGTAGGAGTCCGCGGAGAGCGAGGCGGCGTGCACGTACACGGTCTCGGGGGTCATGTAGCCGTGGTCGTACATGAGCCGGATGCCGTCGTCGCCGGTGGCGCCCCACACGCCGGCGTGGGTGGTGACCGGGACTCCGAGTTCGCGGGCGACTTCGAAGGCGGGCTTCTCGGGGAAGGCCGGGTCTCCGGTGACGTCGAACGCGATCTGGAAGCCGAGCATGTCGTCACCGGTGATCCGTCGGCGTACGAAGTCGCGGAACTCCGGCGCGGCGGTCCACTCGGCGGGGGCCTGCTGGATGTTGCCGTAGGCGAGCACGAACCGGCCGGGCACCGACCGAAGCGCGTCGGCGGCGGCGTCGGCGTGGTCGACGGTCCGCAGGCCGTGCGACCAGTCGACGACGGTGGTGACGCCGGCGTCGATGGCCTCGATCGCGGCGAGCACGTTGCCCGCGTGCACGTCCTCGGGGCGGAACAGCTTCCCGTGCTCCAGGTAGTACCAGACGAAGTACTGCGTCAGGGTCCAGTCCGCGCCGTAGCCGCGCATGGCGGTCTGCCACATGTGCCGGTGGGTGTCGATCATGCCGGGCATGACGATGCCGTCGGTCGCGTCGATCACGACCGTGCCCTCCGGGACCGGTAGATCGGGCCCCACCGCGGCGATCCGGTCGCCGGCGACGAGGACGTCGGTGCGGGCGAGCACCTGGCGCCTGTCGTCCATGGGCAGCACCGTTCCGCCCCGCAGCACCACGGGGCGTCCGGGTACGAACTCGGTCCGCTCGTTCATCGAGAACTCCTCACCGCACGTCCGACCGGGTTACGCGGCACAGGCCGATCTTCCGAACGATTGTCCGCCACACGGTCACCTCTGTTCGCCGTTACTTTACGAGCGCCGATGAAGGTGTCAAGGGGCAGAGCTCTTTTGGCGTACGCTCCGGGTGTGCCAGAATCGGTTTGGCGGACGGATGTCCGTTAAGCGGACAAGGAGGGGCAGTCGGATGACAGAAGGCGCCGCGCCTGAGCGGCCGAGCGGGGGCGGGCCACTGTCCGGCGTACTGGTGGCCGACTTCTCCCGGATCCTGGCCGGCCCGTATGCCACGATGCTCCTGGCGGACATGGGCGCCGACGTCATCAAGGTCGAGGGGCCGAAGGGGGATGACACCCGCAGCTGGGTGCCCCCGATGCGCGAGGGGGTGTCGACCTACTACCTCGGGGTCAACCGGGGAAAGCGGTCGATCGCGCTCGACCTGCGCGACGAGGCCGACGCCGAGGTGGCACGGGAGCTGGCCCGCCGCGCCGACGTGCTGATCGAGAACTTCAAGCCGGGCGGGCTGGACAAGTACGGGCTCGGCTTCGAGTCCGTACGGTCCGCCAACCCCGGCGTCGTGTACGCCTCCATCAGCGGGTTCGGCTCCGGCGCCGGCAGGAACGTGCCGGGTTACGACCTGATGGTGCAGGCGATCTCCGGCCTGATGAGCCTCACCGGCGACCCGGACGGCCCGCCCTACCGCGCCGGCATCTCGGTGTTCGACGTGATGGCCGGCAACCACACCGTAATAGGCGTCCTGGCCGCGCTGCGGCACCGCGACGCCACCGGCCAGGGCCAGCACGTCGAGGTCAATCTCCTGTCGTCGGCGCTGACCGGGCTGGTCAACCACAGCTCCGCCTACGTCGCGGGAGACGTCGTGCCCTATCGCATGGGCAACGCGCACCCGAGCGTGTTCCCGTACGAGCCGCTGCCCACCGCGGACAACGACCTCATCGTCACCGCCGCCAACGACGGGCAGTTCCGCAGGCTCTGCGAGGTCCTCGGCATCCCCGAGATCGCCGACGACCCGAGGTTCGCCGGGAACGCCGACCGCACCGAGCGCCGCGAGGAACTGCGTCCCATTCTCACCGAGCGGCTCGCCGGGCGCGGCGCGGTCGAATGGTTCGAGCTGCTGGTCGAGGCCGGGGTGCCGAGCGGGCCGATCAACACCATCGACGGCGGGTTCGCGATGGCCGAGCGTTTCGGGCTCGATCCGGTCGTCGAGGTCGGCGAGGGCGACCGATCGGTGCCGACGACGCGGAATCCGATCCGGTTCTCCGAAACCCCGGCCGGTTACCGGCTGCCGCCGCCCGAGCTGGACGAGCACGGCGAGGAGCTGCGCGAGTGGCTGACCGCTCCACACGGGGACGGCCGTGGCTGAGCAGGCGAACAGGCCGGAGCGAATCGACCGGCCGGAGTACCCCACCGCGCTCGGGGCGTCGTCGCTGAAGTCGATCACCCTGCTCGGCCACGACCTGGCCGAGGACGTCATGGGCAAGGTCGGGTTCGGCGAACTGGCCTTCTGGCTCGCGACCCAGCGGCGGCCCACGCCGGGCGAGACCCGGGTGTTCGAGGCCGTGCTCGCCGCGCTGGCCGACCACGGGTTCACGCCCACCGCGATCGTGACCCGGCTGACCTACCTATCGGCGCCGGACTCCATCCAGGGAGCCCTCGCGGCCGGGCTGCTCGGCGGCGGATCCCGCTTCCTGGGCGTCACCGAAGACTGCGGCCGGTTCCTGCACGACGTGCTGACCTCGCTCGACGGCGAGCCACCGGCCGACGACACCGGCTGGGACGCCCTCGCTCTGGAGACCGTGCGGGCCCAGCGGGAGGCGAGAAGGTTCATCCCCGGCCTCGGCCACCATGTGCACAAGGAGGGCGATCCGCGCACCCCGCGGCTGCTGCGGATCGCCGCCGAGGAAGGCCTGTACGGGCCGCACCTGTCGCTGTTCGCCGCGATCGGCCGCGTCCACCCGCAGGTGCTGGGCAGGACGTTGCCGCTCAACGGGGCCGGCGTCTGCGGTGCGGCGCTGGCCGACCTGGGCCTGCCGCTGGAGCTGCTGCGCGGCTTCGCGCTGCTCGCCCGCACCGCTGGGCTGATCGGGCAGCTCGCCGAGGAGCTGCGCCGCCCGGTGGGCAACGAGATCTTCCTGTCGGTGGACCTGAACAACCGGTCCGTCGCGCCGGAGCCGTACACCCCCGCCGTCGATGCCACTGGAGGTTCGCATGGCTGAACTGGTCGCGGTGATCGCGTCCACTCATCACCCCTTCTACTACCGCGCCAGCACCTCCACCGGGGAGGACCGGCCGCCGTTCGCCGACGAGTGGGTGCGCAAGGTGGAGGCCTTCCGGGAGACGCTGACCAAGGCGCGCCCGGACGTGCTGGTCATGGTCGGCTCCGACCACTTCCACCAGTTGTGGCTGGACAACATGCCGCAGTTCCTCATCGGCAAGGCCCCCTTCTACGACGCGAACTTCTACAACGAGGAACGCGAGTTCGGCCTGCCGAGGATGTTCTTCACAGGCCAGGAGGACCTCTCGGCCTACATGCTCAGGGAAGGGCTGGACGCGGGATTCGACCTCGCGTTCTCCAACGAGCTGCGGATCGACCACTCCATCACCTGCCCGATCATCACCCTGCGCCCGCAGAACGACCTGCCGATCGTGCCGATCTACACCAACATCTTCGCCCCTCCCCTGCCGCAGCCGAAGCGGTTCGTGCAGCTCGGACGCACGATCCGGCAGCTTGTCGAATCCTGGCCCGAGAACAAGCGGGTCGCGGTCATCGGCACCGGGCACCTGTCGCTCGAACTCGGCGGACCGCGGCAGTTCGGCCCGCACGGACCGGATCCGCGGTTCGACCAGAAGGCCGTCGAGTGGATCTCGTCGGGGGACATCGAAGGCTGCCTGGCCGAGGTCACCCTCGACAGCCTCCACCTGCCCGGCAACGCCACTCACGGCTTCATGGACTTCATGCTGATGATGGGCGTCGCAGGCGAGGGCAGTAAGGCCGACTACGTCGACACCTACGACCTGTTCCACACCATGGAGGCCTACTTCACCTGGTACCCGAACGGAGGTCGGTCGTGAGCAAGTACCTGCTGAACAAGTTCCTGTTCACCGTCGACCGCGACCCCGAGCTCGTCGAGCGCTACCGAGAGGACCCGAGGGCCACGGTGGAAATGTGGGAGGGCGAGTACGCCAACCGCATCCTCAACTGCGTCGACGGCGAGTCGTCCACCTGGCTGCGGTTCGACGACACCGAGCGCGAGGCCCTGGCCACCCATGACTACCCGAAGCTGTTCGATCTGGGCGCGCACCCGTTCCTGACGCTCACGCTGTTCATCGCCATGTTCGAGCGCGACCACGAGCCGATGGGCTTCCAGACCGAGTACGCCCGGCGGCTCGCCCACGTGACGATGCCCTACCCCGACATCGCGACCTGAGCCGTGCGCGCCGCGGAGATCCAGGAACCCGGCCGGCCGCCGCTGCCGGCCGACCGGGCCGCGCCCGTGCCCGGGCCCGGCGAAACACTTGTCAAGGTCGGCGCCGCCCCGATCACCCCGCTGGACGTCCTGTGCGCGAGCGGCACGTCCTACTTCGGCAGGCCGGCGACCCCGTACGTGCCGGGCGTCCAGGGGGTCGGGACCGCCGGCGGGAGGCCGGTGTGGTTCACGACCTCGGCCGGCATGGCCCCGGGTGACGGGAGCATGGCCGAGACCGTCTCAGTGCCCACGGAGGACCTCGTCGAACTGCCCGAGGGGGTGGACCCGATCGCCGTCGCAGCGCTCGGGCTCTCCGCCGTCGCCGCCCACATGGCTCTGACCTGGCGTGGCGGGCTCGCCGCCGGTGAGCAGGTCCTGGTGCTCGGCGCCGGTGGAGTGGTCGGGCAGGCCGCGGTCCAGCTCGCCCGCATCGCCGGCGCGCGCAGGATCGTCGCGGGCGCGCGCTCCCCGGCCGCGCGGGACCGTGCGAAACAGGCCGGTGCCGACGCCGTCGTCGCGCTCGACACCGACGACGTCGCCGAGCTGGCGGCACGCTTCGCCGCCGTCGCCGACGGGCCGGTCGACCTGGTGCTCGACCCGCTCTTCGGCCCACCGGCGGCGGCAGCCGCCCGCACCCTGCGCGCGGGCGGCAGGCTGGTCAACCTCGGAAGTTCCGCCGCCGAGACCTGCCCCATCGACTCTTCCACGCTCCGCAGCAGATCGCTGCGGCTGCTCGGCTACACCAACAACGAACTGAGCCCTGAGCAGCGCGCCGCGGCGATCACCATGGTCGCCGAGCAGGCCGCGCTCGGGCGGCTGAAGGTCGCCCACGAGATCGTGGCGCTCGACGACGTCGAGCGGGCGTGGCTGCGCCAGGCCGGTGGCGCGGCGGCGGGCCGGATCGTCCTGGCTCTGTGAACGGCCTACGGGCGACCCCGTTCAGGACGCCGGGACCTGCGGAACCGCCTCGTACAACGCCCAGTCGGCGCTTATCGCGCCCGCGGTCTTGAGTAGCAGCGGCAGGTGCTCCTCGGTCAGTTTCTCCACCGACGTCTCGGCGGCGTGCGAGTTGACGTTGACGGCGGCGATCACGTTTCCCAGCCCGTCGCGCAGCGGAGCGGCCACAGACCTGATCCCCAGGGCGAGCTGCTCGTCCGTCAGCGCCCAGCCCTTCGCCCTCACCGCGCGCAATGCCGCCTCACGCTCCTCTGGGGTCGGGCGCCAGCGCGGCTCGATGCCCGACCGGCTCGGCTCCGCGAGGACCCGTTCGACCTCGGCGGGCGGAAGCGAGGCCAGCAGCACCTTGCCGAGGGACGTCTGCAGCGCGGGAAAGCGCGTCCCGATCTGCACCGAGAGGGTGACGATCTTCGGCACGGCCACCCGGGCGACATAGACGACGTCGGACCCGTCAAGCTGGGCGAGGGACGAGGACTCATGCGTCTGCGCCACCAGTCGTTCAAGATGCGGCCTGGCGATCTCCCAGAGGCCCATCGAGCGCACGTAGGAAACGCCCAGTTCGAGCACCCTTGGGGTGAGGGCGAAGCCGCCCCGCTCGGCTCTGGCGTAGCCCAGTTCTTGCAGGGTCAGCAGGATGCGCCGGGCCGTCGGCCGGGCCAGCCCCGCGGCGGCGGCCACCTCGGTCAGTGACATGACGGGACGTCCTGGCTGGAACCCTCTGATGACCTCGAGGCCTCGGGCCAAGGCCTCGATGAAGTCGGGTCCGGTGTCAGCACGTGCCATGAGCGCCTCTCCTGGTCGGTTTCGCTGATCCGACTCTAGACCGCGGGAGCGGCTGCTTGTCCGCGTCGCGGCAGCCGTGCTCGCACCGGCCAAGACCACTGCGGCTTTCAATGTCGCAGGTGCCGGCACCACCGAGGAAGACCACCATCGTTACAGCAACGTTTCAGTGTCCGCTAGACGGACCTCCGTCCGCCACACTATGCCCTGTCGGTCATCCGGGTGACCGCGACGCTCGCCGCAGCACAGACCGGCGGGAAGCCGCCGGGCCTCGCAGCCACTGACGGCGAGCAGCGCGCTCCCACTCAGAGGTAATGCATGCGTGGGGTTCTGGGCGGTTCCGTCCTGCTCGCCGTCAACGACCGGCCTGTCGTCATGTGGAGGCGGTGGCCGACCCGCCGAAGTTGCTCTTGACGGTGATGCGTCCGGGGTTGCCGATCCAGCCCCGCTGATCCGCATAGCGGCCGCCGCCGAGGTTGGTGAGCCTGAACATGAAGGAGTCGGACGAGGTCAGGTAGACGCTGAGAATGGCGTCGGGATTGGTGCTGGTGGCCTCGATGCGCAGGAGGCGGTCCTTCCAGGTGGCGCGCTTGATCTGGACCACGTCAGGGACCGGGGGCGTGGTGGCGGGGACGACGGTCAGCGTGCCGGTGCGGGTGACGCCGAAGGCGGTGGCGGTGACGGTCACCGTGGTGCCGGCGCTGACGGAGGCGGTGGTCACCGGGAAGGCACCGGACGACTGGCCGCCGCTCACAACCGTCTCGGCGGGGACGCCGACCACGGCCGGGTTGCTGCTGGTCAGCGTGACCACCGCGCCATCGGTCACGGTGGCGAACCGGACCGTGCCGGTGGCCGGGCCACCTCCGGCGACCGTCGCCGGGCTGAACGTCACCGAGGACAGGACCGGGCCGGAAGGCACCGGGTTGACGTTGAGGCAGTCCGCCTGGGTGATCCCGCCGGCCGTGCCGTTGACGCACGCGAAGTCGCCCGGGCCGGTGAAGGGTACGGTCGTCACGGTGAAGTCGGTGCTGACGGCCCCGGCCGGGATGGTCACCGAGCCGGGGACCCTGACGACGTCGGTGTTGGTGCTGGACAGGATGACCACCGTGTCTTCGCCGACGGCAGCCGCCAGCGTCACCGTACCCTGCGCCGAGGTGCCCGCGACGACCGTGCGCGGGGAGATCGACAGGCTGTCGAGCGTCCCGGCGCCGAGCCCGTACGCGGTGGAGGGGAGGCCCGCCAGCGAGCCACCGCACAGAACGATCGCCGAGGCCGCCACGACGGACAGCCTTCTGAATAAGCGTGAAATCACCTTCACCACAGCCTCCGCTGAGATCATGTCGGGATATGTCCGTAATACAAACGGATGGCCGCCACCCGTGGTTCAGAGCGCGAGAGCCGGCCGGCGCTCTGCGGTCTGCGTGACTCCAAGGACCCCGGACAGGGCCGCCTTCTCGAAGGGTCATGCCGAAACAGCGACCCCGACCTCACGCAGGCCGTCCTACGTGAGGACGGTCCGCGCCTGCAGGCGCCCGCCTCAAGAGGGACCTCACCCTCGAGGCGCTCGCCAAGACGACCGACATCCAGCGCTGGACGATCGACGCCGTCCATGGCGAGCGCCGCCACCACCGGCACGAAGTGTCGGTGGTGGCGGCGCCAAGGACGGGAGATCAGGTGTCGTGGGTGCGTTATTCGAAGAACTTGAGGCTGAACCCGGTGTTGGTGTTGTCGCCGGGCACGTTCGCCCGCCGGTAGGTGGTCTTGCCCCACCAGACGGCCGTGCCGGTGTACCAGTACCGGTTGGACCATGCGTACGGCGTGCCCTTGGCGACAGCGTGGTACATGGTCGGGAACCGGTTGCCGGACGGCGGGCTGGTGGCGATGTCCCCGCGCTCCAGCACGAACGTGTGGTGGCCGGGGCCGTCCACCCACAGCGTCGGGTCCCAGCCGTCCATCATGTACTCCGCGTACGAGCCGAACAGGCAACCGTTGCTCTTGTACCAGTCCCACACGTACGTCGGGTCACCACCGGAGCGCAGCCGCAGATCGGCGATGCAGTACTTGCTGCTCCAACTGCCGTTCGCGGAGTACACGATGTGCAACTGCCCGTTCGGGTCGAGGATCGGCTCGGGGGCCTCGTTGATGAACGGGTCGCCGACGACCCGCTCCCACGGCTCCCGCGGCTGGGAGATGATGTAGCGGCCGCCGGTGGTCGTGGTCGGGCTGCTCATCCGGGCGATGTAGAGGTTCTGCTCGACGTTGGTGTCGCCCGCCCAGCCGGACCACACGAACCAGCGCTCGCCGTTGAAGGTGAACGGCGCGCCGTCGATGGCCCACTTGTCGCCGGGCAGGGCGACCTTCGTCGCGGCGGAATACCCGGAGTCGGCGGTGGCGGAGCTGATGTGGTACATCCGGTGGGCGGCGCCGGTGCCCGCCCCGAAGTAGATGCGGTAGCGGCCGTCGTGGTACACGATCTCGGGCGCCCACACCTCACCGAGGTTGCCGGTGTCGTTCCACACCTGGCGCCGGGGCGCGTCGGCGATGCCCTCGAGAGTGGTCGCCGTCCGTACGGCGATGCCGCCGTTCACCGACTTGGCCGCGACGTAGAGGTTGCCGACCCGGATGACGCTGGGGTCGGCGCCACCCAGTGCGGTGCGGCCGAGGGTCACGGACTGCTTGGCGGACGCGGCGGCCGGTGCGGCGTTGGCGGGGGATGCAGGGGAGGCGGCGATGCCGCCGATGGCGGTCAGGGCGAGGGCGATGATCACTTGCCGAAGAGCATGTCTTCTCATGAGGCTCCTTCTACCTGCGGACCCCCCATAACTTTAAATAAAGTTTACTAATAGATTCGGTCCTCATTCAAGGGGTCGCCCGAACGGTCTTTAAGACCTTGCGGTAGTACGTTCCGGCGGACTCGTACTTGAGCGCCTGGTAGAACTCGGGCGCCCTGCGGGTGGCCAGGGCGATGTATCCGGCGTCGCGGGAGCGGGCCCAGGTCTCGAACTCCTCCAGCAGCGCCCGCCCGAGCCCGCGCCTGCGGAAGCCGTGCTGGGTCATGGCCTCCTCGACCCAGGCGACGTGGCCGTTGGCGAACAGGGTGAGGTGGACGAAGCCGAGTAGGTACCCGCGCACGTGGCCGTCCACGCAGACCACCAGCACCTGCGCGTCGGGGTTGGCGAGCAGCGCCGGGAACGCCGCCTGGAAGGCCTCCCGTTGGGGCCGGAAGGAGAGCGCGAACTCTCGCGTCAGCTTGTAGATCTCCTCGACGTCGTCCCCGCCCGCCCTCCGCACCAGGAGATCATCTGAAGTCATGAAAAGGACTTTAGGGACTCGCACGCCTGTTCGTCCATTCGAGGACCGGGACGGTCAGGCATCGTGTAGTCGGCGGCGATGTCCCCGGTGTCTGGAAATGCCACGTATATGTATACAGTGTACTGTAGGGAAATCGGAATCCGGAGGGAAGGTGACGCCGTGCCATCCGCGCACTCGATCCGAGCAAGATCCACGCCGGCCACCTCGGCGCTCCTCACGGAGGCCGGGCGCCTCCTCGCCGCGGGCGGCGCCGTCCTGCCGGCCTTCGGGGTGTGGATGACCTGGTCCCTGATGGGCCGCTCCCTGCGCCCGCCGGCGGCGATCCGCACGCGGATGTCCCAGATCATGCCGGGCCACCTCGGCCTGCGCGTGCCCGTACCACCGCACGAGGACGAGATCGCCCTGCTCGCCCGCTCCGCCGACCAGGCCCTGGACCCGCTGGAGACCACCGTCGAACAGCAGCGCCGTTTCGCCCTCACCGCCTGCCACGAGCTCGGCGCCCCGGTCGCCGACCTGCGCGAGCACCTCCGGGAGTCCCTGCTCCGGCCCGGCGAGGCCGATCCGCGCGACGCCATCCGCCTCGCCCTGTCGGCCACTGGGCGGCTGGAGACGATCGTCGACGACGTGCTCTACCTGGCCCGCCTCGGCGCCGGCGACGCCGCGGGCGCGCCCCGCGAGCTGATCGACACCGGTGCGCTCGTGCTGGAGCGCGCGGCACGGCCGCACGGCGTACCGGTACGCGTCCACGCCACCGCCGGCATGTGGGTCTGCGGCGTCCGCGCCCAGCTCACCCGGATGCTGGACACCATCCTGGACGGCGCCGGGCGCGCCGCGGAGACCCGCGTGGACGTCATGGTCCGGTCCCACGGCGATGAGGTGGTCGTGACGGTGACCGACGACGGGGCCGCCGTCTCACCCGCCGACCGGGCGCGCGTCTTCGACCCCTTCTCCGGGCTCGACGACCCGCGCCGCCGCGACCCGGACGGCAGCGGGCTCGGCCTGACCATCGCCCGTGAGATCGCCCGCGCGCACCACGGGACCGTGGAGGCCGAGGACTCCGCACGGGGCCTGCGTTTCGCCATCCGGCTGCCGCTCATGAACGCGGGAGATCCCGGGCCCGGCCGCCCGGGGGCCGAGCGCGACGGGAGCGGCACCGTCCACGCCGGGACCGGCTGCCCCTCCCGCTGAGGGCGCCCGCCCCGGCGCGCGGGGCCGCTAGGCGCTCAGGCCGAGCTGGCGGGCGATGAGCATGCGCTGCACCTCGCTCGTCCCCTCGCCGATCTCCAGGATCTTCGCGTCGCGGTAGAAACGGCCCACGGGGTACTCGTTCATGAAGCCGTAGCCGCCGAAGATCTGCGTGGCGTCGCGGGCGTTGTCCATCGCGGCGTTGGAACTCACCAGCTTGGCGATCGCCGCCTCCTTCTTGAACGGCTCGCCCGCCAGCATCTTCTCGGCGGCGTGGTAGTAGGCCAGGCGCGCCGTGTGCGCGCGGGCCTCCATGTCGGCGACCTTGAACTGGATGGCCTGGTAGCGCCCGATCGGCGTCCCGAACGCGTGGCGCTCCTTGACGTAGCGCAGGCTCTCGTCCACGCAGCCCTGCGCGAGCCCGACCGACAGGGCGGCGATGGCGACGCGGCCCTCGTCCAGCGTCCGCAGGAACTGGGCGTATCCGCGCCCGCGCTCGCCCAGCAGGTTGGCGGCGGGCACCCGGCAGTCGGTGAAGGACAGCTCGCGGGTGTCGGAGGCGGACCAGCCGACCTTGGAGTACTTCTTGGACACCGTGAACCCCGGCGTGCCCGACGGGACGATGATCGTCGAGATCTCCGGCGTCGCGGACCCGCCCTCGGCGTCCTCGCGCCGCCCGGTGAGGGCCGCGACCGCGACGAACCCGGTGATGTCGGTGCCGGAGTTGGTGATGAACGCCTTCGAGCCGTTGATCACCCACTCGTCGCCGTCCAGCACCGCCGTGGTCCGCATGCCGCCGGGGACGTCGGTGCCGCCGCCCGGCTCGGTGAGGCCGAACGCGCCGAGCGTGCGGCCCGCCGCGAGCGCGGGCAGCCACTCGGCCTTCTGCTCCTCGGAGCCGAACCGGTAGAGCGGCATCGCGCCGAGGGAGGTCGCGGCCTCCAGGGTGATGGCCACCGAGGAGTCGACGCGGGCCAGTTCCTCCAAGGTCAGGCACAGGGCGAAGTAGTCGCCGCCCATGCCGCCGTACTCCTCCGGGATCGGCAGGCCGAACAGTCCCATACGCCCCATCTGGGAGACGATGTCGTACGGGAACGCGCAGCGCTCGTAGTAGTCGCCGATCACCGGGGCGACGACGTCCCTGGCGAACTCCTCGACGGTCTTGCGCAGCGCCTCGTACTCGTCAGTGAGCCGATGCATGCCCTACTCCTCATCCTCTGAAGCGAGTTCCTTCGCCAGCGCGCGGACCACGCGGGAGGGGCTCGGACGGCCCAGCTCCCCGGCCAGCCACACGCTGGTCGCGACCAGCGACCGCAGGTCGACGCCGGTCTCCACGCCGAGCCCTGCGAGCATCCAGAGCAGGTCCTCGGTGGCGAGGTTACCGGTGGCGCTCTTGGCGTACGGGCAGCCGCCGATGCCGCCCGCCGACGCGTCCACGACGGTCACCCCGGCGCGCAGGGCGCTCAGGGTGTTGGCCAGCGCCTGGCCGTAGGTGTCGTGGAAGTGCACGGCCAGCCGCTCGGGGCCCACGCCCGCCTCGCCGAACGCCTCCAGCAGCGCGGTGACGTGGCCGGGGGTGCCGACGCCGATCGTGTCGCCGAGCGAGAGCTGCGCGCAGCCGAGGTCCAGCAGGCGCCTGCCGTTGCGGACGACCTGCTCGATCGGCACCGGCCCCTCCCACGGGTCGCCGAAGCACATCGACAGGTACGCGCGCACGGCCAGGCCGTTCTCGCGGGCGCGGGCCACGACCGGGGCGAACATCTCGATCGAGCCGTCCACGCTGCGGTTGAGGTTGCGCTGGGCGAACGTCTCGGTGGCGCTGCCGAAGATCGCGATGTCGGTGACGCCCAGGTCCAGCGCGCGGTCCAGGCCGCGCTCGTTGGGCACCAGCACGGGGTAGCGGACGCCCGGCACGCGCTCGACCCGCTTGAGCAGTTCCTCGGCGTCGGCGAGCTGCGGCACCCATTTGGGGTGGACGAAGCTGGTGGTCTCAATGGTGGTCAGCCCCGCCGCGGTCAGGCGGGCGACCAGCTCGGCCTTGATTTCCAGGGGGACGACGGACGGCTCGTTCTGCAGGCCGTCGCGGGGCCCGACCTCGTAGATCGTGACCCGTTCGGGCAGTCCGTCCGCCGGCACGCGCATCGGTTCGAACATCATTCCCCTCCCCCGTCCGTTCCCGCCGGACCGCTTTTGCCCGCGGATCCGCCCGCGGCCTCGCCGGGGGGACCGACGACGGCGAGCACCGCGTCCATGTCGACCGGCTGCCCGGCGCGGACCGGCAGCTCGGCGACCACGCCGTCGGAAGGCGCGGTAACCGTGTGCTCCATCTTCATGGCCTCGACGATCAGCAGCGGCTGGCCCTCGGTGACCCTCTCGCCCGGCGTCACCTTGACCAGCAGCACCGTGCCCGGCATCGGGCTGCGGACGACACCGTCGCCGGCCCCGCCCGTCCCGGCGCGGTCGCCCGGGTCGCCGGGCAGGTGGCGGGTGAGCGCCCAGGCGTGGCCGTCGCGTCCCAGCCACACCGTGCTCCCCTTGCTCCCCACGCTCCCCGCCGTGCCGCTTCCGCCGATCGCGCAGGCGTAGCGTGTGGTCACCCCGTCCATCGTGACCAGCACGTCGCCGCGCCACTCGCCCGGCGCCGCCCCGGCCGCGTCCTCGCGGGACAGCCGGGCCGCGGACGCGGGGCCGTCCCCCACGGCTACCTCGGCGGCGCGTCCCGGCAGGCCGCGGACCCGGACCGCGACCGGCTCGCCGCGCGCCGCGAGCAGCCAGGTCGTCCAGGCGCGCTCCCCGGCCCGCCAGCCGTCCGGAACCTCCCACGGGTCGTCGCCCGCGTCCTTGGAGAGCCGGTCGTGCAGGACGAGCGCCGCCGCGGCGAGCACCTCGTCCGGCGGCGCGCCGGTGCCGTAGGCCGCGGCGAGCAGGGCGTCGAGGCGCTGGTCGATCAGGCCGGTGCCGAGGTGCCCGGCGGCGACGTCGGGGTCGGCCAGCAGCGCCCGCAGGAAGGCGATGTTGGTGGTCACGCCGAGCACCGCGGTCTCGCGCAGGGCCGCGTCCAGCCGGCGCAGGGCGCTCGCGCGGCCGGGGCCCCAGGCGATCACCTTGGACAGCATCGGGTCGTAGTCGCTGCCGACGAGCGCGCCCTCGAAGAGCCCGGAGTCCACGCGCACGCCGTCGCCGTCCCCGGGCTCGGCCAGGGCGAGCACCCGCCCTCCCGTGGGCAGGAAGTCCCGCGCGGGGTCCTCGGCGTAGACCCGGGCCTCGATGGCGTGGCCGTTCAGGCGCACGTCCTCCTGGGCCAGGGGCAGCGGCGCGCCCGCCGCGACGCGGAGCTGCAGTTCGACCAGGTCCAGGCCCGTGACCATCTCGGTGACGGGGTGCTCGACCTGGAGCCGGGTGTTCATCTCGATGAAGTAGCCCGGGTGCCCGGGCCGGTCGCCCGGGACGATGAACTCGACGGTGCCCGCGCCGACGTACCCGACCGCGCGGGCGGCGCTGACGGCGGCGGCGCCCATGCGGCGGCGGGTCTCCTCGTCCAGCAGCGGGGACGGGGCCTCCTCGATGATCTTCTGGTGGCGGCGCTGGAGGCTGCACTCGCGCTCGCCGAGGTGGATCACGTTGCCGTGCGCGTCCGCGAGCACCTGGATCTCGATGTGCCGGGGGTCGCCGACGTAGCTCTCGACCAGCAGGGTGCCGTCGCCGAACGCGGCCTGGGCCGTGCGCCGGGCCGAGGCGATGGCGTCGGCCAGCCCGTCCGCCGAGCGGACCACGAGCATGCCCTTGCCGCCGCCGCCCGCCGAGGGCTTGATCAGGACCGGGTAGCCGATGCGCGCGGCGGCCTCGGCGAGGTCGTCGCCGGGCTCGGCGCCGCCGGGCACCACGGGCACGCCGGCCGCCTCCACCGCGGCCTTGGCGCGGATCTTGTCGCCCATCGCCTCGATCGCCTCGGGCGGCGGCCCCACGAACACCAGGCCCGCCTCGGCGCAGCGCCGGGCGAACGCGGTGTTCTCGGCCAGGAACCCGTACCCCGGGTGGACGGCCTGGGCGCCGCTCGCCCGCGCGGCCGCGACGACGCCCTCGATGTCGAGGTAGCCGGAGGCCAGCCGCACCGCCGTGTCGGCCTCGCGGACGTGCCGGGCGCCCGCGTCGGCGTCGCTGTGGACCGCGACCGACCGGATGCCGAGCCGGCGCAGCGTCCTGATCACCCGGAGCGCGATCTCTCCCCGGTTGGCCACCAGCACGGTCTCGAAAAACCCAGAGTTCATGGTCACATCCGGAAGACGCCGTAGCCGATGGGGTCGAGAGGGGCGTTGGCCGCGGCCGACAGGGCCAGCCCGAGCACCATGCGGGTGTCGAGGGGGTCGATCACGCCGTCGTCCCAGAGCCGCGCGGTGGAGTAGTACGGGTTCCCCTGCGCCTCGTACCGCTCGCGGATCTCGCGCTTGAACTCCGCCTCCCCGGCGGCGTCGCCGCCCGGGCGCACGGTGGCCAGCACGTTGGCGGCCTGCTCGCCGCCCATGACCGAGATGCGGGCGTTCGGCCACATCCACAGCAGGCGCGGCGAGTACGCCCGCCCGGCCATGGCGTAGTTGCCCGCGCCGAACGAGCCGCCGATCACCACGGTGAACTTGGGCACCCGGGCGCAGGAGACGGCGGTGACCATCTTGGCGCCGTGCTTGGCGATGCCCCCGTGCTCGTAGGCGCGGCCCACCATGAAGCCGCTGATGTTCTGCAGGAAGACCAGGGGGATCCCGCGCTGGTCGCACAACTCGATGAAGTGCGCGCCCTTCAGCGCGGACTCACTGAACAGGATGCCGTTGTTGGCGACGACGCCCACCGGGTGGCCGTGGATCCTGGCGAAGCCGGTCACCAGCGTGGTGCCGTACTCGGCCTTGAACTCCAGGAACTCGCTGCCGTCCACCACCCGGCCGATCACCTCGCGCACGTCGTAGGGGGTGCGGGTGTCGGACGGCACGATGCCGTACAGGTCGCGCGGGTCGTGGACGGGCTCGCGGGACGGCGCGCGCTCCCAGGGGGCGGGGCTCCTCGGGGCGAGGGTGGCGACGATGTCGCGGACGATGGCCAGCGCGTGGGCGTCGTCCTCGGCGAGGTGGTCGGTGACGCCGCTGACCCGGGCGTGGACGTCGCCGCCGCCGAGCTCCTCGGCCGAGACCTCCTCGCCGGTCGCGGCCTTCACCAGCGGCGGACCGCCGAGGAAGATCGTGCCCTGGTTCCTGACGATGACGGCCTCGTCGCTCATCGCGGGCACGTACGCGCCGCCGGCCGTGCAGGAGCCGAGCACGGCGGCGATCTGCGGGATGCCGCGCCGGGACATGGTGGCCTGGTTGTAGAAGATGCGGCCGAAATGCTCGCGGTCGGGGAAGACCTCGTCCTGCAGGGGGAGGAACGCGCCGCCGGAGTCGACCAGGTAGACGCACGGCAGGTGGTTGTGGAGGGCGACCTCCTGGGCGCGCAGGTGCTTCTTGACCGTGATCGGGTAGTATGTGCCGCCCTTGACGGTGGCGTCGTTGGCGACGATCACGCACTCGCGGCCGGAGACGCGCCCGATGCCGGTGATGATGCCGGCCGCGGGAGCCTCGTCGCCGTACAGGCCGGTGGCGGCCAGCGGCGAGAGCTCCAGGAAGCGGGACCCGGGGTCGAGCAGCGTGCCCACCCGGTCGCGGGGCAGGAGCTTGCCGCGCTCGACGTGCCGGGCGCGCGAGCGCTCGGGGCCGCCGAGGGCCGCCAGCGCGAGCCGTTCGCGCAGCTCGGTGGCCAACCGCTCGTTGACCTCGACGTTGCGCTTGAACTCCTCGCCGCCCGGACTCACCAGAGTCCGGAGCACAGGGGCCATGGTGCGCTCCTTCCACCGGTTAATGAACGCTAACTCCGTCCTGAATGTTAGTCATCATTAACCGGTTCGTCTACCATTGCTGGTCATGACCGTCATGCGAAGTCCTACCCGCGTACCCAGCCCCCGGCGCAGGGAGATTCTGGACGCGGCCGCCGCGCTGTTCGCGGCCCGGGGCTTCCACGGCACGCCCATCGAGGAGATCGGCGGGGCGGTCGGCATCTCGGGCCCGGCGCTGTACCGCCACTTCAGCGGCAAGGAATCGCTGCTGTCGGAGATGCTCCTGGACGTCAGCCAGCGCCTGCGCGACGCCGGCGTCGAACGGGTGACCCGGGCGGGCTCGGCGGCCGAGGCGCTGGACGCGCTGATCAGCGGCCAGATCGACTTCGCGCTCGACCATCCGGCGCTGATCACCGTGCACGACCGCGAACTCGGCAACGTGCCCGAGCCGGCCCGGCGGCAGATCCGCCGGCTCCAGCGGCTGTACGTCGAGGAGTGGGTCACGGTACTGACCGAGATGTACCCGGACGCCCCCCCGCCGCGCCTGCGGGCCGCCACGCACGCGGTCTTCGGGCTGCTGAACTCCACCCCGCACAGCGCCGGGGAGCTTCCCCGGGAGGCCATGGCCGCGCTCCTGCACGGCATGGCCCGCGCCGCGCTCGGCGGCCTGGTTAATCTGGACTAACTTTCCGCCGTCCCACCCACCGCCCGGCCCCCCGGCCGCGGCGGGCGTCCGCATGTCCGGAAATAGCCCCTTGTTGTGCCGCTATCTAGATATATCGTTAACATATCTCGATAGATCGCCGGTCACCGCGGCGAGCCGCTCACCCCCTGGCCGGGGGTCACGGGCAGCCCGCCCGAGGAGATGATGGAGTTGCGCATGCTCTGGGCGCGGCTCGGCGAGACGTTCGCCCAGCTCACCCAGGTCTCCACTCCAGAGCAACCGGCCGCGGCGCGCAGGCCGCTCAAGACCACCAGACGGTCGGTCTTCGCGATCCTCGCGGAAGGCAGGGACGAGGAGGAAGAGGAACAGTGACGACAAGCGAGGCACCCGCCGTCGCCGTACGGGGGCTCAGGAAGAGCTACGGCACGCTGGAGGCCGTGAAGGGCGTCGAGTTCGACGTGCGGCCGGGCGAGGTCTTCGGCTTCCTCGGCCCGAACGGCGCCGGGAAGACCACGACCATCAGCATGCTGTGCACGCTGGTGAAGCCGACGGGCGGCAGCGCCCTGGTGGCAGGGCACGACGTCGTCCGGGAGCGCGACGAGGTGCGGCGCAACATCGGGCTGGTGTTCCAGGACCCGACCCTGGACGGATACCTGTCGGCCGAGCAGAACCTGCGCTTCCACGCCGAGCTGTACGGCGTGCCGAGGGACGTCGTCGGCGAGCGCATCAAGCAGGTCCTGGAGATGGTCGCCCTCTGGGACCGCAGGGAGGCCAAGGTGAACACCTTCTCCGGGGGCATGAAACGCCGCCTGGAGATCGCGCGGGGGCTGCTGCACTCGCCCCGCGTGCTGTTCCTGGACGAGCCCACGGTCGGGCTGGACCCGCAGACCCGTTCCGCGATCTGGGGGTACATCAACAAGCTGCGTCACACCGAGGACATCACGATCTTCATGACGACGCACTACATGGACGAGGCCGAGTACTGCGACCGCATCGCGATCATCGACCACGGCGAGATCGTGGTGATCGACTCGCCCGAGAAGCTCAAGGCCGGCGTCGGCAAGGACCGCGTCCAGATCCAGACCGCCGACGACGAGACGGCCATCGCCGCGCTCAAGGAGCGCTTCGCGCTGGACGCGGCCGTCCACGAGGGCATGGTGACCTTCGCCGTCGCCTCCGGGGAGGCGTTCGTCCCCCGGCTGTTCTCCGATCTCGGCGTGCCGATCCGCTCGGTCAGCGTGTCTCGCCCGTCGTTGGACGACGTCTTCATGAACTACACCGGCTCCACGATCCGTGACGCCGATGGCGAATCCGGCGCGTCGGCCATCATGCGCGCCCGGGCGAGGAGGTGAACCGATGGCGACCGGAGTGACCGCGCCGGGTGTCGTCCAGGTGCGCGTGCCGGGACGCAGCGTCCGTCACGACCTGCGCGCGATCAAGATCGTGCTGCACCGCGAGCTGCTGCGGTTCGTCAACGACCGCACCCGCATGGTGTCCACGCTGGTCCAGCCCGTGCTGTGGCTGTTCGTGATGGGCACCGGCCTGAGCACGCTGATCGCGGGCGGCGCCCGGCAGGGCGTCGACTTCCGCACGTTCATGTACCCGGGCGTGATCGCGATGACGGTGATCACGACGGCGATGTTCTCGGCGGGCTCGATCGTCTGGGACCGCGAGTTCGGGTTCCTGCGCGAGATGCTGGTCGCGCCGGTCGGGCGCGGCTCGATCGTGATCGGCAAGTGCCTGGGCGGCGGCATCGTCGCGACCGCCCAGGGCGTCATCATCCTGGCCCTGGCCGGCCTGGTGCACGTGCCCTACTCCCCCACGCTGATCCTCACGCTGCTGGGCGAGATGTTCCTGGCCTCGGTCACGATCACCGCCTTCGGCGTCAGCCTGGCGGCGCGCATGAAGAACATGCAGTCGTTCTTCGGCATCATGCAGATGGCGATCATGCCGATGATCTTCCTGTCGGGGGCGGTGTTCCCCCTGGCGAACCTGCCCGGGTGGCTCGCGCTGCTCACGAAGATCAACCCGCTGACGTACGCCGTCGACCCGATGCGCCACGCCGTCTTCAGCCACCTGTCGGTGAGCCCGCAGGTCGTGGACGCGCTCAACCCCGGCGTCCACTGGTTCGGCTGGCACGTCCCCGTCGGCGTGGAGCTCGGCATCGTCGCCCTGATGGGCGTGGCCCTGCTCGGCGTCGCCATCGCCCAGTTCCGCCGAACCGAGTGAACCGGACAGCCCCGGGCAGCCGCCCCCGCGCCCTTGTCGGGCAAAGAGCAAATATTTGCACCAAGGGGAACGATCCGCATCCGTGATCAGACGGTTCCGGCAAGCCCCGGGACGCCGCCTCGCCTGGGGCGACATAATCTGCCTTGTGGGCCGAGACGCAGTAGAGACGCACTTCACCGAGTCGGTCGCCGCGCTCTCCCCGGGTACGCGACGCGATCCCGCCCTGCCCATACGACCGGGCACGACGCTGACGGGGGCGCGCTGCCGGGAGCTCTTCGAGATCCAGCTCACCAGCCGGCTGCTCGACATCGCCGCCCGGTGGCTGCGCGAGCAGGGCGAAGGGTTCTACACGATCGGCTCGGCCGGCCACGAGGGCAACGCGGCGGTCGCCGCGGCCGTGCGCGCCACCGACCCGGCGCTGCTGCACTACCGCTCCGGGGCGTTCTACCTGGCGCGGTCGGCGCAGGCGGGCCGTCTCGCCGAGGAGGGCCTGCGCGACGTCCTGCTCGGCCTGTCCGCCGCGGCCGAAGAGCCGATCTCCGGGGGCCGTCACAAGGTGTTCGGCCACCCCGACCTCGCGGTCATCCCGCAGACCTCGACGATCGCGAGCCATCTGCCGCGGGCGGTGGGGGTGGCGTTCGCCATCGAGCGGGCGCGCAAGATCGGCGTCGCCTCCGCCTGGCCCGCCGAGGCGATCGCGGTGTGCAGCTTCGGCGACGCCTCCGTCAACCACGCGAGCGCGCTGACCGGCTTCAACACGGCCGCCTACTGCGCCTACCAGGGCCTGCCGCTGCCCGTTCTGTTCGTCTGCGAGGACAACGGCATCGGCATCAGCGTCCGCACCCCGCCGGGGTGGGTGAAGGCGTCCGGCCATCCGCTGATCCCGAAGTTCCAGGCCGACGGCTGCGACCTGGCCGAGACCTACGACGCCGCCGTCCGGGCGGCCGAGCACGTGCGCACCCGCAGGTCGCCCGCCTTCCTCCACCTGCGCATGGTCCGGCTGATGGGCCACGCCGGGTCGGACGTCGAGTCGGCCTACCGCTCGCCGCGCGAGATCGCCGAGTCCCTGGCCCGCGACCCGCTGGTCGCCACGGCCAGGCTGCTGGTCGAGGCCGGGCTGACCGACCCGGAGGAACTGCTCGGGCGGTACGAGACGATCCGCGAGCACGTGCTGAAGCTCGCGCTGGAGTCCACCCGGCGGCCCCGGCTGCGCTCGGCGCGCGAGGTCATGGAGCCGCTGGCCCCCCGCCGCCCGTCCCTGGTCGCGGCGCAGGCGGCGCGGCTGCCGCGCGACCGCGCCGCGCTGTTCGGCGAGGCGCCGCCCGAGCACGAGGGCCCGCTCACCCTGGCCCGGTCGATCAACCGCACGCTCACCGAGATCCTCGCCGCCTACCCCGAGGCCGTGTTGTTCGGGGAGGATGTCGCGCGCAAGGGTGGCGTGTACGGCGTCACGCGCGGGCTGCTGAAGCGCTTCGGCGCGGCCCGAGTCTTCGACACCCCGCTGGACGAGCAGGCGCTGCTCGGCCTCGCGCTCGGCGCGGGCGCCTCGGGGCTGCTGCCGATCCCGGAGATCCAGTACCTCGCCTACCTGCACAACGCGCTGGACCAGATCCGCGGCGAGGCCGCCTCGCTGCGGTTCTTCTCCAAGGGCGCCTACCGCAACCCGATGGTGGTGCGGGTGGCCTCGTACGCCTACCAGAAGGGGTTCGGCGGCCACTTCCACAACGACAACTCGGTGGCGGCGCTGCGCGACATCCCCGGCCTGGTCATCGCCTCCCCCGCCCGGCCCGACGACGCCGCCGCGATGCTGCGCACCTGCGTGGCCGCGGCCAAGACCGACGGCGAGGTCTGCGTGTTCCTGGAGCCGATCGCGCTCTACGGCACCCGCGACCTGATGGACGAGGGCGACAACGGCTGGCTCACCCCGTACGCCCCGCCGTCGAGGTGGCCCGAGACGCACGTGCCGATCGGCCGGGCGCGCTCGTACGGCGACGGCCGCGACCTGACGATCGTGACGTTCGGCAACGGGCTGCGCATGAGCCTGCGCGCCGCGATCCGGCTGACGTCCGAGGGGTACGGCTGCCGCGTGCTGGACCTGCGGTGGCTGGCGCCCCTGCCGGTGGAGGACCTGATCCGCGGCGCCGAGCTGACGGGCCGGGTGCTCGTCGCCGACGAGACCCGCGGCTCGGGTGGCGTCTCGGAGGGGGTGCTGGCGGCGCTCGCCGACAACGGGTTCGGGGGGAAGGTCGCCCGGGTCACCTCCCGGGACAGCTTCATCCCGCTGGGCGACGCCGCCGCCCACGTCCTGCTCTCGGAGGCCGCGATCGAGGACGCCGCCCGCCGGCTACTGTCCTGACCGCCAGGGCGCCCGGGCACGCGGCGGCCGACCGCGCCGCGCTCGGCGTGGGCGGGGACGACCACCAGGGAGTACCGGTGCAGCCGGCCGACCAGCGCCACGCGTAGGCGGCGCAGGACCCGTACCGCCGCGCGCCGGAGCGCCCGACCACGGGGCGTCAGGGGCGGCGGCCGGTGAGGGCCAGGGCGCGGTCCTGCGGTCCCGCGTCGTCCGGCACGGGGACGGGCGGGGCGAACATCCCGCTCGCCGCCAGGGCGTCCTTCATCGGCGCCAGGTAGTCATAGACCTCGGCCATGAGCCCGGGGTCGATGCGGCTGTCCACGCCGAGGGCGCGGGCCAGGTCCCAGGCGTGGACGGCCAGGTCGCTGGTCATCTCCATGCAGTAGTGCCGGGCGCTCACCGTCCCGTAGGACAGGTGGACGTCGCGGTCCAGGGCCCCCGGCTCGGCGAAGGCGCCCTGCGCGGCGGCGCTCGCCTCCGTCCACCGCTCCACGGGGTCGTCGCCGAGCTGGTCGCCGTCGAAGCGGTCGCCGACCTCCTCCACGGTCTCGCCGGCCAGCAGCGGCGGCGCCCAGAGCTGCTCGGTCACCAGGTGGCCGACCAGGTCGCGGACGCTCCACTCCTCGCACGGCGTCGGAGCGTCCCACCCGTCCTCGCGGATCATCGCGACGCGCAGGCCGAACTCGTCCATCGCGACGGCGTGCAGTTCCAGGACACGATTCTCCATACCGGCGGACCTACCCCGTTCACCGGGGTTTACCGGCGTTTACGCGGTCCGGCCGGTAAGTTGACCGATCACAGCCAGTCGCGGCGTTTGAAGATCAGGTAGAGCGTGACGCAGACGGCCGCCATGAGCGCGACGGCGAAGGGGTAGCCGAGCCGCCACGTCAGCTCGGGCATGTCCTTGAAGTTCATGCCGTAGATCGTGCCGACGAGCGTGGGCGCGAACAGGATGGCCGCCCAGGAGGAGATGCGCTTGACCTCCTCGCTCTGGGCGTAGCTGGCCTGGGTGACGTTGCGGATCTCCTCGTTCTGCGCCTGGCTGACCAGTGTGGAGTTGACGATCAGGATGTCCTGGAGCATCTGGCGGAAGTTGTCCACCCGCTCCACCACGGTGATCGCGTGGTCGGCGACGTCGCGCAGGTAACGCTCGAGCTCGCCGTCCACGCCGTACTTGGAGGAGCCCGCGATCAGCCCGTTGAGCATGTCGAGCAGCGGCCGGGTGGCGCGCTGGAACTCGATCACCTCGCGGGACAGCGCGTAGATGCGCCGCGGCGCGGCCGGGTCGCCGCCGAACACCTGCACCTCGATCTCGTCGATGTCCTTCTGCAGGCCCGCCACCACCGGGGCGTACCCGTCGACGACCGCGTCCAGGATCGCGTACAGGACGGCCTGCGGGCCCTGGCGCAGCAGGTCGGGGTCGGTCTCCATGCGGCGGCGGACCTTGCTCAGGTCGGGGGCCTCGCTGTGGCGGACGGTGAGCACGAAGTCGGGCCCGACGAAGACGTGCAGCTCGCCGAACTCGACCTTCTCCGGCGAGTCGAGGTACTGGGCCGCGCGCAGCACGAGGAAGAGCGTGTCGCCGTACCGGTCGGCCTTCGGGCGCTGGTGGGCGACGATGGCGTCCTCGACGGCGAGCTCGTGCAGGTGGAACTCCTCGGCGACGTTGAGGATCTCGGCCTCCGCCGGGCGGTACAGGCCGATCCACGCCATGCTGCCCTCGTGCGAGCGCAGCGCCACGACGGCCTCGGCCAGCGACGGCGGGGTGGCCACGCGCTGGCCGTTCACGTAGACGGCGTTGTCGATCAGGCTCTGGTGCGAGGTCACCTCGCGTTCGGCCGCGCGGGGGTCCATGGAATGTTCCGGCGGCGCCTGCTCGTGCTCGCCGCCTCGCAGCGGCGGCACCCGCATGAGATCCCTCAGCCCGCGTACCCGACGCTCTGCCATGAAACCCTCCCCTCGGACGATGGGGACGCGCGGTCAAGCGACTCCGCCCGTGTCAGACCTTAACCTGATATGGGCGAAGTACTCCGCAGGTACTCCTCCAACCGCCCGCGGGCATGGTCACGTACCCCGCGCCGCAGGGCGGGAGTCCAGCCCAGCAGAACCCCGGCGGGGACGCCGAACGCCATCTTGCACCACCGGCGGAAGTCGAACACGTCGTGGTGGCGGACGATCAGCCCGTCCTCGAAGCGGAACTCCGCGTCCACCTCGTTGAGCACCCGCCGCCCGTTCTCGCGCAGGACGTACCGCGCCGTCCAGTGGGCCGCCCCGGTGTGCTCGCCCGCCACGATGTCGCGGGCCGACACCTCGACGTCACGGCTGCGGAGGATCATCAGCCGCCACATGCCGACCACGCGCTCACGCCCTTCGAGCTCCGGGTAGAGCGGGTCGCCGAAGCTGATATGCGGGTGGTAGCACCTCCCCATGGCGTCGTAGTCGCCGCGGGTGAAGGCGTCGAAGAAATCGTGCAGCAGTCTTTGGTGCTCCCGGCCGAGTGAGGCCGACGTAGGGCGCATTCCCCCAGCTTAAACGGCACTTCCCAGCAGCTTCAGCCCATTGTCCCAGCAGACGGCGCGCAGCCGGTCGTCGCCGAGGTCCAGCCGCGCGAGCCCGTGGAGCAGATGAGCGTAGGCGTAGGGGATGTCGGGGAAGTCCGAGCCGAGGACGATCTTCCCGGCGAGCCCGAGATCGCGCAGCGCCGGGCGCAGGCGCGCGGGGAACGGGCTCAGGGCCTCGCAGGACCGGTGCGCCGTTCGTTCTCAGGCCGTCCTCCCGCGCGTCCAGGGCGCCGCGTTCACCACGCCACCCGGGCGAATCATGCCCTAGCATCTCGGGCAAGAGCACAACCCCGCGACTTCCCGGCGATGCCCGGGGGATCGTGCGACGCCATGTCCGCGCGATTCCCGCCCGCGCCCACGACACGACGGCATGGCACCGGAGGTGCACCCTGCAGACGCTCAGCACGCTGCTGGCCAAGCTGGCCGACGTGCAACCGGGGCCGCCGTTCTGGATGACGGCCCTGGCCGCGCTCGTCGCCCTCGGCGTGGTCGTGTACCCGACCTCCTGGCACATCTCCCGGGGCCTGATCACCGTCGCGCACGAGGGCGGGCACGCGCTCGTGGCCCTGCTCACGCGGCGCAAGCTCCAGGGCATCCGCCTGCACTCCGACACCTCCGGCGTCACGCTCACCCGCGGGCGCCCCACCGGGCCGGGCATGATCTTCACGGCCGCCGCCGGGTACGTCGCCCCCTCGCTGCTCGGGCTGGGCGCCGCCTGGCTGGCCGCGGCCGGATACATCACGCTCCTGCTCTGGACGGTCCTGCTGCTGCTCGCGTGCATGCTGCTGATGATCCGCAACCTGTTCGGCGTGGTCTCGCTGCTCACCATCGGCGGAGCGGTGTTCGCGCTGACCTGGCTGGCCACGCCGGACATCCAGGCCATCGGCGCGCAACTCGCCGCGTGGTTCCTGCTGATCGGTGGCATCCGGCCGATCCTGGAGCTGCGCCGCAAGCGCCTTCAGGGCCGGGCGCCGGAGTCCGACGCCGACCAGCTCGCCCGCCTCACCCCGTTCCCGGGCGGCTTCTTCGTCTTCCTGTTCCTGCTGGTCTCCGCGGGCGCGCTCGTCGTGGGCGCGTACCTGCTCACGCCGTCCGACCTGCTGGCCCGGCTGAGCTGACCTCTCGATCGCCTCGTTGTCCCCTCGCCCCTCAGCGGGCGGCACCAGGATCTCCGGCGACGGGGACATATGGGGAGATTCGCGGTGGGACCACTCGATGACGCCCCCGGTTACCGCATCCTTGGCCAGGCGGGGCAGGGGGCTGCTTCGCCATCGTCTACCGCGCCCGGCAGGCGCCCAGGACACGGGGGTGGAGGCGACGGCCGAGCCGCCTGAGCGGCGGGGTGCCGCGCCGGACGAGCGCGCTCACCGCGTCCGCGTGGCGCCACGCGGTCTCGGGCGTGCCGGGGCCGACGTCCCGTCCGGCGAACTCGGCGTGGTTCACCAGCTCCGCCAGCGCCCCGATATGAGGTGATATTTCGGGCCCAACCCGGTCCAGCGCGCGCGCCGCGACCTCGGACGCCGTCAGCGCCGGCTCCCCCGCCAAGCCCAGGTCCTCGCGCACCTGCCGCCAGGCGCCCCTCACCCGCTCCGCCGGATCACCACGACGGCGGCGGCGCCGTCGCAGCAGCGGCACGGTCACGACGGCGAGGCCGTAGACCAGGACGGCCGCAGCGACCACCCCGGCGCCCACCACCAGGCCGGACGCCCAGGACGGCCGAGCGCCGTCCTCACGGGCGCGCGGCTTCGGCGGCGGCGTGGGCCGACTCGTGGGCGCGGCCTGGATCCGCTCGGCCAGGCGCTCGCGCTCCTTGACCTGCGTGCTGACGACGTCCTGCCCCGCCCGCGCGCCGCTGCGCTCGGGGGTCGGGTCGAACGCCGTCCACCCGAGGCCCCTGAACTCGATCTCCGGCCAGGCCAGCACGTCGCCCGAGGCCACGTGGTAGGCGCCGTCGGCGCCCGGCGTCCCGGGACGGAAACCCACCACCACGCGGCTCGGCAGGCCGAGCGTGCGGGCGAGCAGGGCGAACGACGCGGCGAACTGCTCGGACGTCCCCCGGTGCGTCGTGCGCAGGAAGTACTCCAGCACCGCCAGCGAATGGCCCGGCGGCGAGGTCACGTCGTACTTGTGCCGGGTGCGCAGGTAGTGCTCCAGCAGCGACGCCTGCTCGTACGGCGAGCGCGCGTTGCGGGTCACCCGCTCGGCCAGCGACCGGAACACCCCCACCTTCGGCGGCAGCGCGGGCGGCGCCCCCACGGGCGTGGCGTCCCGGCGGCGCTCGGCCGAAGGGACGGGAACGTGCGAGGTGACCCGGTACGTCCTGCCGGGCGAGCCTCCCGGGGCGGACAGCAGCGTGCCGGACTCGTCCACGGCGACGCCGATCCCCGACACCGAGACGGGACGGTCGGCGGCGGGGAGCCAGCCGCCGGGAAGCCCGTCCAGCGTGACCGTCTGCTCCACCGTCACGTACTCGCCGCGGTACGGCCCCGGCGGCACCGGACCGCCGGTCATGCGGTAGCGGGACGAGGACGTCCAGCGCACGCCGTCGTAGCGGTCGAGCACGGCCAGCCGCCAGTTCGCGGGGTGGGACGCACGCACGGTGAACATCGGCGTGGTCGGGACCTGCAGCCAGGCCGACACCCGGTCCAGCGGGCTCACGCCGTCGAACCGCGTCACCGGAGGCTCGTCGACGAGCGTCCGCGGGTCGTACGGCTCGCGCGCCACAGGCAGCGAGGGGGCCACGAGCACGCCCGCCAGGCCCAGCGCCGCCGCGACCGGGACCGCGGCGAGCGACCGCGGCAGACTCCGATCGCCGCGCACCACCGCCAGCGCCGCGACCAGCCCCAGCAGCACGCCCGCCACGGACATGACCGAGCCGGGCCCGTTCACGCCCACCGCCACGGCGACGGCGAACACCACGACGGCGGGCAGCGCGGGCAGGACCCGCGACCGCGAGCGCAGCGCCAGTTCGGCGCCCGCGGCCCCGGCCAGCCACACCAGCAGGTGCACCACGACCAGCAGCGCGGGCTCCGCCGGTGCCGGGAGGATCGTCGTCAGCAGGGTACGCCAGGAGTTCAGCAGCGCCTCGGCGACGGCCGAGGCGGTCGCGGGGGACGGCAGGAAGCCGGCCACGGCCGTGGCGTGGAACAGCGTCGCCGACACCGTGAGCAGCCACACCACCAGGTGCGCCGCCAGGGACCGCCACAGCGGCCCCCGCCTGCAGAGCGCCGCCAGCAGCACCGGCACCACGGCGGCCACTCCGGCCACCGGGGCCAGGGCCCTCGGCTCGAATACCCGCAGAAACCCGAGTCCCGCCACCGCGGCCATCGCCGCGACCACCACCAGCGCCCCGACGACCTCCGCCATGCCCCCACGTCCCGGCTGACGCGGATCATCCCCTGCGGGGGACGTCTCCCCATGTGTCCTCGTGGACGCCCCTCTTTCTGGGGCGAAGCCGGGTGAATCCGGGTGGGCGCCGCGATCCACGCCGTGCGGGGATCCGTAAGGCGAGGAAGGCAAGGTGGTGGTCATCGGGCGACTCCCGTCCAGACGACGGCGAGCGTCTCCAGGTCCGGGACGTCCAGGACCGTCACGCCGGGCACGGACACCGGGCCGCCGGACGGGGCGACGCGCAGGCAGACCGTGCGCTCGTGGCGGCGGCGCGCGGCGGCGACCCCGGCGACGGCGGACGGATCACCGGTGACGACGACCAGCGAACCGCCGGGACGCGCGAGCCGCACCGGGTCGGTGCCGGGGTCGTCGCCGAGCCCGACCAGGGCGAGGGCGTCCAGCACCGCCTCGACGTCGCCCGCCCCGCCCCTCAGGTCGAGCAGGACCCGCTCGCCCGTGACCACGCGCACCGGGAACCCCGCCCTCGCGGCCCCCACCGCGACGGACGCGGCGACGTCCACGGCCAGCTCGAACCAGGCCCTGGCCACCGGCCCGGCCTCGGATCCGACCCCGATCCTGGACGCCGGCCCCGCCCCGGACCCGGTCGCGGACGACGCGGACCTCGCCCCGGACACGGCCCTGGACACGGCCCTGGACACGGAGCCCGCCGCCCCCTCGATCCCCGACGCGGACCCCGCTGCCGCCGCGGCCCTGGACCACGCTTCGGCGGAGAACGCGCGGGTGTCCAGCGCGACCGTCGTGACGGGCAGGCTCGCGTCCACGAGCCTGCGGACCATCAACGTGCCCGTGCGCGCGGTCGAACGCCAGTGGACGTGCCGCATGTCGTCGCCGGGGACGTACTCGCGCAGCGTTTGGAACGTCGCGGTCCCACTCGGGGCGCGGTCCCCGCTCGGGCCCTCCAGGTGCGGGGCCCGCCCGGACGGCAGCACGCCGAGCGGCACGACACGCGGCCGCACCAGCAGGCGGGCCCGCTCGCCGTACTCGGTCACGTTGCGCGTCAGGCCGAACGGGTCCTCCCGCACGACCGCCAGCGGGCCGACCTCGATCTCCCCGCGCGTGTCCGTGGGGAGGGTGTAGGAGACGACGCGCGCGCGGCCGCCGCGCAGGGTGGGCAGCTCCACGACGTGCTCGGCCGCGCCGACCCGGTCGCGGGCGCGCAGGCCCGCCGGCGCGAGCCGTCCCTGGTTGTGGACACGGAGCACGGCGACGGCCGCATCGCCCCGTGAGACCTTCAGCGGCGTCACCTCGCGGCCGACGTCCAGCCTGGCGCGGGGCAACGTCCACAACAGCGCGACGATCAGGCCGATCACGCCCCCGGACGCCAGCACGACCGTCTCCCGGTACCCCAGCGCGAACGCCGCCGCGTACAGCAGGACAGAACCGGCCAGCACACCCTTCCCCGCCCGCGTCAGCACCGCCCCCGTCGCCCGTCCCACGCCGTCGCCGGCGTCGGCCGGGGAGGCAGTGGCATTGGGAGGAGTCACGACATCGGCAGACCTTCCCGGTGCGGGGCCGTCTGCCCGGCGGCGGCGACCCGCCATCACGATCCCCCACCCCTCGGACCGGCCGATCGGCCGGACGAACCCGATCCGTCACGCCCCGGCGGACGAACCCCGCCCACCCGGCCCGCCATCACGGCCTGGATTGCCGTGGACAGACAGGAGTATCCCGCCGCCATCCCGGCGGCACTCCCCCGTCCCTGGACGATCCCCGCCGTGGCCCGGCCCCGGGGCGACTTCGGAACCGGCGCCCCTCCACGTCCACACAGCGTCGTCGCCACGGCGAGCCTCCTGCACGTCAGCGAGGGACGACGCGGCGGGACGGCATGGCGAAGGGCTCTGGGCGGCCGGTCGGGGGGCGTCGGCACGAGATCAGACTCCCGCGAGTGCCTGGGGGCCGGGCGTCGTCGCGAGGGTGTCGGCGACGATCGCCATCGCGGTGCGGTCGCGCAGCTCGGCTTCGGCCGTGAGCAGGAGCCTGTGGGCCAGGACCGGCACCGCCAGCGCCTTGACGTCCTCGGGGACGACGTAGTGCCGCCCGGCCGCCGCCGCCCTCACCTTGCACGCGCGCAGCAGCGCGAGACTGGCCCGGGGGCTCGCGCCCAGCCGCACCTCGGGCGAGCGCCGCGTGGCGCCCACCACCGCCACGATGTAGTCGTAGATGGAGTCGGCGACGTGGATGCGCGCCGCGAAGTCGATCATCCCGGCGACGTCGGCCGCGCGCGCGATGAGCGGCAGGCGCTCCACCTGCGGGCCGGTGGGCATGCCCTTGAGCACCTCCACCTCGGACGCGTGATCGGGGTAGCCCACCGCTACGCGCATGAGGAAGCGGTCGAGCTGCGCCTCGGGCAGCGGGTAGGTGCCGTCCATGTCCACCGGGTTCTGGGTGGCCAGGACCATGAACGGGCGCGGCACGGGGTGGGACTCCGCGTCGACCGTGACGCGTCGTTCCTCCATGACCTCCAGCAACGCGGCCTGCGTCTTGGGCGACGCGCGGTTGATCTCGTCGGCGAGGACCAGGTTGGCGAAGACCGGACCCCAGTGGAACGCGAAGCTCTGGCTCGCCTGGTCGAAGATGGACACGCCGGTGATGTCGGACGGCAGCAGGTCGGGGGTGAACTGCACCCGGCGCACCTCGGCCTGGATGCTCGCCGCGAGGCTACGGGCGAGCGTGGTCTTGCCCGTCCCCGGCACGTCCTCGATCAGCACGTGGCCTTCGCAGAACAGGCAGATCAGCACGAGCTCGACGATCTCCCGCTTGCCCCGGATGACCTGCTCCATGTTCGCGGCGAGCGCCTGGAACCGCTGCTGAAACTGCAGCGCCAGCCCCGCCATGTCAAGGTCATCCTGCCCGACCTGCCCGATCGGCCCGACCTGACTGCTCAGACTGCTCAGACTGCTCTGACCGCCCAGTCCGACCTGACCACTCTGACCAGCCTGACCACCTTGCCCGATCGGCCCGACCTGACTCCCCGGGATCTGCCCGACCTGACCAGCTTGACCGCCCTGGACCTGACCGGCCAAAACGGCCTGCCCAGACTGCCCCACCAAACCACCTGGGGTCTGAGCAGGCTGACCGCTCAGCCCGATCTGGTTCGCCTGCGCGTCCTGACCGATCGAATTCGGCTGACCGATCAGGTCAAGCTGACCGCCATGCCCGGAGTGGCCGCCGTGCGTGCCCCCGGGAGCGCCGTGGCGGGAGCCCCTGTCCTCCTCGCCCACCTGGTACGGCGCCGCCACAAGATCGGCGACCCCCATCCCGCCGTACCCGGCCCCCAGAGCGCCTCCCTGGCCCGGAAGCCCCGCGCCGCCGTACCCGGCCGCCTGGCCGGGGATGATCATGCTCGGGTCGGCCTCGACGGGTGCGCCGTACGGCACCGGCCGGCCGACATGCTCCGGGAGATACGGACGGCCCGGGTACCCCGCGCTCGCGTAGTCCGGGTTTCCGTACCGGGCACCGGAAGGCTCGGAGGTCCCGTACCGCGCGTCGGAAGGCTCGGCGTTTCGGTACTGGGCACCGGAAGGCTCGATGTTCCCGTACTGCGTGCTGGAAGGCTCGGCGCCGTACGGGCCGCCGGTGTACGGCCGGTCGTCGGTGCGGGCGCCGGCCTGCGCGGCTCCGCCCGGTGGCGGGCCGCCGTAGGGCTGGTCCACAGGAGCGCGTGGGTCGGCCGGTGGCCGCGCGTGGTCACCGTGCCGCGGTGTGTGGCTCACGACGTCGCTCCCCCTGATCGGTCGTCGCATTGGTACAACGGCGCGGCGGGGAATCCGCCGCGCGGTGTCTTCATCAGCGTGTCGCTGAGGTACGCGACGCCGCCGTTCCACTCGATGCGGTCCCAGACGCTGGTCTCCCCCGACTCGGTGTGCGAGCTCCACAGCCATGCGCCGATGTCGGCGAGCTTCGGGCCGGCGCTGGACACGCCCACGCCGACCAGGGCGGCCGTGACCCCGAGCGCGCCGACGACGACCGCCGCGATCACCCCCGTGAGCCGGTCGCCGCGCGGCTTTGCGACGTTCATCCCCGTGCTCTCCCCAACTGATCGAACCTGTCCCGCCGTACCCGCTATCCGTTGGGTCTCATTGACCTCCTAGGCACCAACCGTCCCAAGCGCGACAACGTTCCCATAGGCGGCGGTCTATCCGGGAACGGCCATGGAAAGACGGGAGCCGAAGCGGTTCTTGACGACCCGCAACTGTGCCGGGACGCGCGCGCGGAGCTCCCCGACATGGCTGACGATGCCGACGGCCCTCCCGCCGTCCCGCAACTCGTCCAGGATGTCGAGGACGCCGTCGAGGGTCTCGTCGTCGAGCGTGCCGAACCCTTCGTCGATGAACAGCGTGCCCAGCTCGACACCGCCGGCCTCGGCGGTCACCACGTCGGCGAGCGCCAGTGCCAGCGCCAGGGACGTCATGAATGCCTCGCCGCCGGACAACGTGGCCGGATCGCGGTCGACGCCCGTCCACCCGTCCAGGACCCGCAGGCCGAGGCCGCCTCCGGCCCGCTTGCGGTCGCCCGCCGCCTTGCGCGGGTCGTACAGCAGGACGTAACGGCCGCCGGACATGTGGTCGAGACGAGTGTTGGCCGCCGCCACGACCTGCCGCAGCCGCTCCCCCAGCACGTACGACGACAGGCGCATGTGCGGGACGTTGTCGGAGGACGTGCCGATGGCCAGCTCGGCGAGCCCCTTGGCGAGCTTGTGGCGCTCCTCGGCCGGGCGCCAGGACGCCATCGTGTCCTCCAAAACGCCGGTCAGCGCGGCGAGCTGGTCGCGGCGAGCGGCGGCCTGGTCGCAGGCCGAGGCGCGCTCGCCGTGCTCGCGCTCGGCGCGCTCGAACGCCTCGGCGAGCGCGGGCAGGTCGGGCGCGGGCCGCGCGGCGGCCTCCGCGAGCTCGGGGTCGGCCAGGAGCTTGGCCACCGCGGCGTGCTCGGCGTCCAGCGCGCGCAGCCGCTCGGTCATGCCCTGCCGGGCCGCCGTCGTGCGCGTCGCCGCGCGGGCGTCCTCGACCCCCGCGAACCCGGCCTCGGCCGCCGCGCTCTTGGCTCTGGTGGCGGCGGCGTCGCGCTCGGCGTCGGCCGAACGGGCGTGGCGTCCGACCTCGGCGGCGTCCCGCAGCAGTTCGGCCTCGTCGGCGAGCCGGTCCAGGCGCGCGGCCAGCGTGGCGTCCTCGCCCCGGGCGTCGCCGAGCCGTGCGGCCAGGCGATCGGACTCGGCCGTGAGCCCTTCCTGCTTGACCGCCTCGGCGGCGAGCTCCACACCCGCGCGGGCGAGCCGCTCGTTCAGCTCGGCCAGCTCGGCGTCGATACGCGTCACCGCCTCGGCCAGCCCGGCCTCCCCGTCACCGACCTCCCGCAACACCCCGAGCGCCTCCTGCGCCCGCCCGGCGATGCCCTCGGCCCCCGCCGACGTCGACCACCCGTCCTCGTCCCCGCCGACCATGCCCGCGCCGGCCTCGGGGGCGCCGACGCGGTTCCCGGCCTGGGGATCGCCGGTCCCGGACCCGCCGGATTCGACGTCCGGGTCCGGCGTGACGCCTGACGGGGCCCTGGCCTGGCGGGCTGCGGTCTCCGCGGCGTCGAGCAGGCGGACGACCTCCGGGACGTCGCGGCGCACGGCGGCGCCGGCCTCCTCGTGGGCGGTCGCGACCTCGCCGAGACGGGCCGCCGCCTCGATGGCGAGGCCGAGCAGCCGCGCCTCCTCACCGACGCGGTCACGACGGGCGGCCACCGACGCGTCGTCTCCCCGGGCCGCGTCGAGAACGACCGTGAGGCGGTCGAGCTCCGCCTGGAGCGCGGCGCGGTGAGTGCGATGCCCGGCCGCCAGCAGGCCAAGATCACTCGCCTCGACCCGCGCGGCCTCGAGCGCGTCGCGGACCTCCCGGGCCCGTTCGGCGAGCTCATCGACCTCCTCGGCCGCCACGGCGAGCGCGGCCAGCTCGCCCTCGGCCTCCTCGCGCTCGGCGAGCGCCTCGCTCGCCGAGTACCCCTCGGCGCGCGCCTCGGCCTCGTCGAGCTGGGACGACAGCACCGCCACCCGGCCCTCGGCGGCCTGGCGGGCGTCCTGGGCGGCGTCGGCCAGCGCCTCGGCCTCCAGCTCGTCGTCGACCGTGGGCATGGACTCGGCCGCGAGGGCGGGCTCGGGGTGGTCGGTCGACCCGCAGACCGCGCACGGCTCCCCGGGCACCAGCCCCTGTGCCAGCTCAGCGGCCATGCCCTCGATGCGGGCCTGCCGGATGGACTGGAGGCGGTCGCGCATGTCCTGGGCCTCGTCGGTGGCCGCGCGCCGCTCGGCCTCGGCGGCCTCCAGCTCGGCCGCCACCGCGTCGCGGCGCTCGACGTGCTCCAGCCGGGCGCAGGCGGCGTTGAAGGCGTTCTCGGCGGCGGGGATCCGCGCGGCGCGCTCGTGTGCGGCCGCGAGGCGGTCGTCGATCTCGGCGAGGCGCGCGGGCAGCTCCGCCTGGGCGGCGGTCAGGGCCGCTTCCTGCTCGGCCAGCGCGGCCAGCCGCTCGCCCGCCTCCGCCAGCTCGGCGCGCACCTCGGCGAACCGGGCCTCGTCGGCGCGGCGGTGCTCCAGGCCCGCCAGCTCGTCCCGGTGGTCCCGTTCCAGCGCGACGAGCCGCTCGCGCACCGCACGCACGACCTTCTTCACCTCGGCGGACGCGACCCGCACCGACCCGGCGCCCCCGGACCGGCCAAGCCCCGCGGACGCGGCCCGTCCCGGCTGGACGGACGGGGCGTTCGTGAGCGCGGCGATGTCGTCGGCGAGCGGGCCGCCGGTCAGGGGGGCGGGCAGGTGGCCGAGAGCGGCGAGGAGCTCGCCGCGGGCGGCGGCGACGTCACCGGCCAGCGCTTCGCGGCGGCGTACGGCCTCGAGGTGGCGGGTGGCGGCCGACACGGCGGCGCGTGCCGTCGGAAGGCCGGAGATCGCGAGGCGCGCCAGCGCCAGACGCTCGCCCGTCTGCCTGCGAAGCTCCGGGAGGACGGCGAGCCGCCCGTTCGTCTCGGCCTCCTCGCGCGCCAGCTCCCGCAGGCGGCGGCCGGCCCCGGCCAGCTCGTCGTGCAACCGCGCCAGGCGCGACTCTTCGGGCACGAGCTGGTCGAGCCGGGCGATCTCGTCCCTGCGCACGCGCTCCAGTTCGGCCAGCCGCTCTGGGTCCGGCCACGCGGACAGCCTTTCGAAGCGTGCCCGCTCGCTTTCGGGGAGCAGGGGCAGCGCGCGGGCGGTGGCGTCGGCGGCGAGGCGATGGGCCTTGGCCGCGGCCTCGCCGCGTTGCTCTGCCTGCTGGAGCAGGGGTGCGACCCTGTCGGCGCGGGCGGCCTCGGCGAGGATCGTCTCCAGGTCGGAGCGTTCCTCGGCCGCGCGGTCGAGCTCGTCGCGCCTGGCCTGGGCGTCGGCGTGGGCGCGGCGGCGCCGGTCCAGCTCGCGACCGGCCTCCAGTTCGGCCCTGGCCGACTTCAGGACGTCTTCACCGGTCGCGCGCTCGCCCGCGTACGCGGCCCAGGCCCGCTCGGCCGCCGCGAGCAGATCGCGCGCCCACTCCAGCGGCTCCTCCCGCGGGTCGTGATCCACGCGGACGCCTCCACCGGGCTCCGGGGCGCCGAGGGCGGAGAGCACGTCCAGCTCGCCCTGGCCGGATCGGACGTGGGGTTCGTCCCGCCGGGACCGGGCGACACCTGCGTCCCTCCCGGACCGCCCGATACCTCCGTCCGGCCCGGACCGCGAGTCGTCACCGGACGGCGCCGCCAGCAGCGCGGGGCCGGCCGCGCCGCGCATCTGGTCGATGATGGAGTCGACGCGCGCGCGGAGTTCCTGGCGCTCCTGCCAGGTGGCGGTGCGGTGGTCGGCGAGCCAGTGCTCGACCTCGCTGTAGATCTTGACGGAGAAGAGCTTCTCCAGGAGCTTGCGCCGTTCCTCACCGTCGGCGCGCAGGAAACGGGCGAAGTCGCCCTGGGGCAGCATCGCGACCTGGCAGAACTGGTCGGCGTTCATGCCGAGCAGCCCGCCGATGAGATCGCCCGCCTCGTCGGCGCGGTTGGTCAGGAACGAGGGCTCGCCCGAGGCGGGCAGTTCCTCGACCAGGACCTTGGCCTTCTCTTCGATGACCCCCTCGCCCCGCAGCTTGGGCCGTTCCCAGACCGGGGAGCGCGTGACCTGCAGGCGGCGGCCGCGCAGGGTGACCTCGAGCGTGACCTTCGGCCCGCGGTCGGCGGGAGCGTGGTCGCAGCGCAGGCGCCGGGCGTTGTTGCGCAGGCCGGGCACCTGCCCGTAAAGCGCGTAGCAGACGGCGTCGAGCACGGTGGTCTTGCCCGCGCCCGTGGGGCCGTGGACGAGGAACAGGCCCGCTTCCCCGAGCGCGTCGAAGTCGACCTCCTCGCTGCCGGGGAAGGACCCGAAGGCGGTGAGCCGCAGCCGGTGCAGCCTCATCTCAGGGAGCCTCCCGGCGCGGGGGTAATCGAGGGCATGACAACATCACGCGCTCCAGCCTGGCACGAACGCATTCAGACCAAGGCCTCTTTCAGCCGACACGCCTCGACGGCCGTCTGGAGGAGGCGTTTCTCATCGGCGTCCGCGGGCTCGCCGCGCACGGCGCGCACGAAGTCGAGGGCGACGTCGATCTCGGGACGGCCTTCGAAGCGGGGCGTCTCGGGCACGGCCTCGGGGCCGCCCTCCGGCTCGAAGGCCAGGGCGAGCGTGTGGGGGAAGCGCTGCCGCAGCCGCTCCATGGCGGCCTTGGGACGCTGGGGGTCGGTGAGCGTGACGTGCAGCCAGTGGTCTTCGTGGCGGGCCCAGGCGTCCGAGGTCAGCAGGGCGTCCAGACGGCCCGCGATCTTGGCGATCGGGCGCGGCACGGGGGCGGGGACGAACTCGGCCGAGGCGAACCCCTGCGCGCCGATGTCGACCAGCCAGGACCCCTTGAGCTGCCGCTCCTCCGAGAAGGAGTAGGCGATCGGCGAGCCGGAGTAGCGGACGGACTCGCTCATGCGCTGCCGGCCGTGCAGGTGGCCGAGCGCGACGTAGTCGACGCCGTCGAAGGCGGAGACCGGCACGTGGGAGACGCCGCCCACGCTGATGTCGCGCTCGCTGTCGCTGCTCTCGCCGCCGGTGACGAACGCGTGGGCCAGCACGACCGCGCGCGTGCCGCGACGGGAGAGGTCGGCGCGGATCAGGCCCATCGCGTGCTGGAGCGCGGCGGTGTGACTGCGCTCGGCGAGCTCCCAGGGCGTGCGTACGACCTCGGGCTCCAGGTAGGGGATGCCGTAGAAGGCGACGTCTCCGACGACGACCGGCTCGCCCACCCGCGCGGGGTCGGTGCGCAGGTGCACGCCCGAGGCGTCGATCAGGTCGGCGCCGAAGCCGAGCCTGCGCGCGGAGTCGTGGTTGCCGCTGATCAGGATGCTGCGGACGCCCTCGTCCTTGAGCCGGCCCAGGGCGTCGTTGCACAGCGCGACCGCGTCCACGGAGGGCAGCGCCCGGTCGTAGACGTCACCGGCCACGGCGACGACGTCGACGCGCTCGGAGCGGACCGTCTCGATCAGGTGGTCAACGAAGGCCGCCTGGGCACCGATGAGGCTTTCGCGGTGGAATGCCCGCCCGAGGTGCCAGTCGGAGGTGTGCAGCACACGCATGTCGCAGGAAGCTAACAGGTCCCACCGACAATTGCGGTACCGGCCGCACCATCGTTCATGCCCCGTGACTTAACCTGATGATCTGAGGTCGTGTGTGGGGATGTAATCCTGTTGTGCTCAGTGAACGTTCGATCCGGATCCCGTCGCGTGGGCGAAACACATGGGGGCGGGATACCGCGAGGAGGTCGCAGGAGTAGGAGGTGGCGTGACCGACCGTAGCCGGTTGAGCGTCGCGACGGCGGTGGTGCTCGCGATGCTCGGGTCAGTGGGCTATCTGCTGTCCCCGCCCGCGTTCGACCCGCCCCGGCTGTCCGAGAGCCTCCGATCCCTCCCGGCCCAGCCCGCGGCGGAATACCGCCCTGTCGCGCACGACGGCGCCATCACCAGCCAGGACATCTCCGTGCCCGTCGAGGGCACCGCGCTGACCGCGACGATCCGCGCGCCGCGCACGCCGGGCCGCCACCCCGCGATGGTGTTCGTGCAGGGCTCGGGCTCCGGCGTCCGCGGCGACTTCACGACGCAGTCCACGTGGCTGGCCAAGGCCGGGGTGGTGACGCTCACCTACGACAAGCGCAGCATCGGGTACGACTTCCGCCACCGCGACTTCGGCCTTCTCGCCGACGACGCCCTGCGCATGATCCGCGTGCTGCGCCAGCGTGCCGACGTCGACCCGCTGCGCACGGGTCTGTGGGGCGTCAGCGAGGGGAGCTGGGTGGTCCCCATCGCCGCCGCCACCAGCGCCGACGTCGGTTTCAGCGTCCTGGTGTCCTCCCCCAACGTGTCGCCCGTGCGCCAGGTCGCCTGGGCGCTCAACGAGCAACTGGAACGGCTGCACGCGCCGCTCGGCGTCCGCGAGCTGCTGACCAAGGCGATGGGCGGGGTCGGGTTCGACTTCCTGCGCTATGACAGCGTCCCCGAGCTGCGGCGCATGCGCCAGCCGGTCCTCGCCCTGTACGGCACGACGGACCCCTCGATCCCGTTCGTCGAGAGCATGAACACCCTGACCTCGGCGCTGGACGCGGGGCACAACCCCGACTACACGATCCGCTTCCTCGGCGGGGCCGACCACGCGATGCGCGTCAACGGCGGCCCGTACACGCGGGGTTACCTGGAAACGCTGGCGAACTGGGTGCTGGGGCTGCCCGCGACGGCCCGCCCGCAGCCGGGCGCGCAGATCGCGGGGGCGACGCCCGTGCAACGGTACGAGGCGAGCGACATCCCCCAGGCACCCTGGTACGCGCACAGCGCCATCCTGGGCCTGGCGCTGACGCTCACGGCGGTCGGCTACGTCGCGGCCCCTGTCACCGAGATGGTCGTGCGGCTGCGCGGCAGGGGTCCGCTGTCCTCTTCTGGGGTCGATCTGTGGCCGGCCGTCCGCCGCCGCCTGCGCCGCATCGCGTGGACGGGCGTGGGCCTGCTGGCCTCGGTGATGGCCTTCATCACGTTGATCGTACTGTTCTCGGTGAACCAGGCGGGGGCGTGGCCTGCGGTCCTGTCCGGGTGGCTGGTCGTCCGGGTGCTGGCGCTGTTCATGCTCGTGCAGGAGGTCGCCGCCGTGGCGGCGGTCGTGACGGCGTTCCGAGAGGGGTGGCGGCCGGGGCGCTGGCAGCGGTACACGATGGCGGCGGTGCTGGGCGGCAACGCGCTGCTGCTGGTGACGGCGGCGTACTACGGGCTGTTCGGCATTCCCTGGTAGCGCTTGGTCCCCGGTGGGGCTTCGTCCGGGTAGCGATTCATTCCGGTGGCCCTGCGTCCCGGCGGGGCTTCGTCGCGGGCGGCCGGCGTGGGTTCGCATCGGCCACCCGACCAGCCGATGTCCGGATAAATCGTGATTTGTTCGCGACGTGTTAACGTTCCGGACGGGTGATCTAGATACTGTGCCCCCCTGACTTGGGGGGAGCGGGGATCATTGCCTGGCACTAGCAAGCGGCCCAGAACGGCCGAGGTGATCGCCTGGACGGCCCTGTCGGCTCTGCTGCCCGGTTCGGCGCACCTGCGCGCCGGGCGCCACCGCACCGGCCTGATCCTCCTCGGCTCGTACCTCCTCGTCGTGGTGGCCCTCGGCGTGACGATGCTGACGGCGGGGGCCGGCCTCGCCACGCTCCTGGTCGACCCCGCGTGGCTGCGCGGCGTCATCGTGGGCGCCGCGCTGGCCGCGCTCGGGTGGTTCGCGATGCTCGTCCGCTCGTACGTCGTGCTCCGGCCGTCCCTGCTGTCCCAGACCGGCCAGGTCGTCTCCGGCGTCCTCGCGGGGACGCTCGCCGTCGCGGTGTCCCTGCCCTTCGTCGTGGTGGCGCAGTACGCCCTGGTCTCGGAGGACACGCTCAACACCGTCTTCGACGCCCCCATGCCCGTTGCCGCGGCCCCGAGCGGAGGCGCCTCCCCCGCGCCGGTCGAGGTGGACCCCTGGGAGGGGCGGACACGGGTCAACGTCCTGCTCATCGGGGGCGACTGGCAGCCGGACCGCGTGGGCGTCCGCACCGACAGCATCAACGTGGCCAGCGTGGACGTGCGAACGGGCGCCACCGTGCTGCTCAGCCTTCCCCGTAACCTCGAGAACGTCCGTTTCCGCCCGGGCGGCCTGATGCACCGCCGCTTCCCCGACGGCTTCCGCCTCCCCGCCAACCCGGACGGCTCCCGCGAGGACCTGCTCTTCTCCGTCTGGGAGTACGCCGAGACCCACCCCGAGCTGTTCGGGGGACGCACCGGCATGGGCCCCGAGACGCTGAAGGACACCATCGGGTACACCCTGGGCCTGAAGATCGACTGGTACGCGATGGTGAACATGTGGGGGCTCGCCAGGATCATCGACGCCCTCGGCGGGCTCAAGCTCACCGTCCCCACCGACGTGGTGTTCGGCAAGTACAACGAGGGCCTGATCAAGGCGGGCACCCGGCGGCTGCGCGGCGCGGACGCGATGTGGTTCGCCCGCTCGCGCACCTACAGCGACGACTACACGCGCATGGGACGCCAGCGCTGCGTGCTGGACGCGCTGCTGCACCAGGCCGACCCGGCGACGGTGCTGCTGCGCTTCAACCAGCTCGCCCGGGCGACCAAGGGGATGTTCCGCACGGACATCCCGCGGCGGATGCTCTCGCATCTGGTGCCGCTCGCCCTCAAGGTCAGGGACGCCCGCGTCGCGGGGGTGCAGTTCGTCCCCCCGCTGATCCACACCGGGAACCCGGACTGGATGCTGATCCGCAAGCTGACCACCAAGGCCGTGCGTGACTCGGTGCGGCGGGCGACGCCTTCCGGCTCGCCGTCGCCCGAGGCCGCGGCCACCCCGGGCGTCACGGGCACGTCGTCTCCCTCGCCGTCGCCGGGGGTCACAGGCACTCTGTCGCCGACGCCACGGGCCACGGGCTCGGAGCCGGACGCGGACCCGGGCGCGTCGGCCTCGCCGGAGCGCGGCACACCCGGGCCGTCCGCCACACCCGAGCGGGACGAGGGCATCTGCACCGCCTGAGCCGCCTCCCCATGGCGGTCATGGTTCGATAACGGCCTTCGGGCACGACCAGTCGATCGGCTGGGCCTCCGATCCGATGAGCCGTTCCCGGGCCGCCCCGCGCCCGGGCGCACGCCCCGCCTCAAAAGCGGCTCACAAGCGTCACAAGCGGAAGGAGTCGCGGGCGAGCCGCCGGACGCGGTCCTCGTCGACGAGGTGCCCGAGGCCCGGCTGGGTCAGCGGGACGGCCACCACGCCGCCGGACGCCCCGACCGGCGGCGCCACGATCTGGGCGCTGCGCGGCGGCTCGGTCACGTCGCTGGGCAGCGTGCAGCCGGGCAGGCTCGCGACGGCGACGGTCGCCGCGCGGGCCAGGCCGGTGCCCGCGCCGCCGGCCGCGGTGATGTCCCACCCCGCCGCCGCGGCGCGGTCGTGGGCGACCCGCGCGGCCCACAGCGACCCGAACCGCGCCGGGCGCAGCAGCAGGGCGCTCGCCGCGCGCGCCGCGATGGCCTCCTCCAGGGCGGAAACCGAGTGGACCTCGACGGCGACCGCGGACGACACCCTGCCCTGCAGCTCGGCGTGCATGGCGAGGTCGGGAGGGCCGTCAACCCCGCCGAAAGGCCGCTCGATCGCCGTCACGTCGTAGGCGTCCAGGGCCTCCAGCGCCGTGACGTCGGTGTACCCGCCGAGGGCGTCCACCGCCAGCGCCAGCGCCGGGTACGCCTGGCGCACCGCCCGCACCGGCTCGACGTCCCAGCCCGGATGCACGTCCAGGGTGACGTGGGCGTATCCGGCGCCCACGTGGCGGTTGACCCGCGCGACCATCGCCTCCAGGGATCGCTCCGCGGGCAGGCGCACGGTGGCCACCACGGACGTGCGGGTGCCGCCGATCGCGTGGGCCAGCGGCACGCCGCGCATGCGGGCCCACAGATCCCAGCAGGCGAGGTCCACGGCGGGGCTCGCCGGGACCGCGGCCAGATCGTTGGGGTGCTCCCAGTCGACGCCGAGCAGCGCGGGCCCGAGGGACTCCTCCAGCGTGGCCCAGGTCTTGGCCAGCACCTGGTCGCGGTCGCTCCGGCCCTCGCCGGTCTCGCGGTCGTCCGGGTCCCGCTCGTCGTCGGCGGCCTCCGCGTGGACGGCCCGCGGGCGGTCGGGGCCCTGCACGACCTCGCCCCAACCGGTCATCCCCCCGTAGTCCGTGAGCTTCACCAGGATGCTCTCCGGGCGCCTGCCATAGGGCAGGACGAGCCGGAAGACCTCGAGCTCGCGGACGCGTGGCATGGAACCCCCTAGTCGGACACCTGCCCTTCCATGGTGCCCGCTGTGCGGATCCAGTCCAAACGCGGGCAGAGGTCACGACCGGTCGCCCCTGGTGAGGGCCTGGCCCGTCGGTCCTCAAGTCACCGCCGGACGCGCCCGGCCGTCACCGTGGCGAGGGCCGCCTGGCCCGCGATCACGCCGAAACAGACCAGGTAGACCCACCAGGCGGTGTCCAGACCGGCGAACACCGCGCCGGTGACCGCGATGACCACCACAGAGAAGACGGACTCGCCGATCTGCAGCGACGAACTGTTCACGCCTTCCTCACCCGGCTCGGACAGCTCCAGAGTCAGCACCGACAACGTCGGGTAGACCAGGCCGATGCCGAACCCGGCGACCAGCCACGCCCCGAGGCCCACGGCCAGCGGCACCACGTCGAAGACCAGCAAGGACGTGCCCGCTATGCCGGAGGCGAGCAGCGCGGTGCCGAGGCGCAGCAGCCTCGTGCGGTCGTAGCGCCCGCGTCCCTGGATCCACGAGGCCAGCGACCAGCTCAGCGCCGACCCGGTGAGGAAGAGCCCGGCCTGCGTCGGGCTCAGCCCGCGCTCGCCGGTCAGCATGAGCGGGACGAACACGTCCGCCGCGAACGACGCGCCCGCGGCCAGGCCGCGCAGCAGGACCACGGCGGGAAAGCCCCGCCCGGCGCGCAGCGTGCCGCGGGGAAGCAGCCGGGGCAGGGCGAAAGCCAGGATCAGCAGGCCGGCCGCCGGCAGGACGAGCCCCCGCCCGCCGAGGCCGCTGCCGTACTGCAACAGGGCCGCGCCCACGGCGACCACGCCGCCCCAGACCAGCCTCATCCCGAACCCGGCGGAGGGAGCGGCGTCCGTCCTGGGCGGCGGGGTGATCCGCCCCGCGAGGCCGCGCCAGAGCAGCAGCGCCGCCGGGGCGACGAAGATCGGGATGCCGAGGAAGACCCACCGCCAGCCGGCGTGCTCGACCAACGCCCCCGTGATCGCCGGGCCCACGACGGACGGAAGCACCCACGCCGCCGCGAGCAGGGAGAACGCCCTCGGATGCATCGCCGGGGGAAAGACCTGGGCGACCACGACGTACAGGGCCACCGAGAACAGGCCGCCGCCGATGCCCTGGACGAACCTGCCGATGATCAAGATGTTCATGGTGGGGGCGAAGCCGGCGATCAGCAGTCCCAGCGTGAACCCGCCGACCCCGGCCCACAGCGGCGCCACCGGCCCCCGGACGTCGCTCCACCGGCCGCCCGCCACCGTGGCGATCACGCTGGCCGCCATGGACCCGCTGAAGGCCAGCCCGTACAGGGATAACCCGTCGAGCGCCTTGGCCACCACCGGCATGGCGGTCGCCACCGCCAGGTACTCGAACGCCAGGAGAAGGACCAGCGCGACCATGCCGATGCTGATCGCCCGATAGGGGCGGCTGAGCACACCGGGAGGAGGCGCTCCGACGGGGGATTCGGTCACCACTGAAGACACGTCCCCAAGCTAAGCCCCCACCCCCATCTCCCACATCAGCCGCCCCCTCCGCCTTTGGTCCTAGGCCACCGAGCCCACTCGAACGCTCACCCCACGCCGACGCCGGCCGTCGCGTGGTCATCACCGGCATCGGCCCTGCCCACGGTCCGCGACCACCCCGCCGGACCATCCGATGGCCCGGCCGATGCTCCGGCCGGGCCCGCCGTCGAAGCCCCGAAGGCGCCCGAATTTCGTCCCATTTGTCACAGGAGCCACGGGGTGAGGCGCCTGACCGGATCTGGCCACGCACGGGATTGCGGCCGATTTCACCCTGCTGAGCTGGGACTTTCTCCCATCTGTAACGGACGCGGCGGCGGCCCCCCGAACGGCCCCGATTTTGTCAGAGGGCGCCGCTAGTGTGCCGCTCGTGATCGAACGTTGGAGCCGTGATCAAGTGCTCGCGCTCGCCCCCGACGCCTCTTCCCAGAAGGGCGCGCAGAGCGTGAGCACGCCGGCGAAGTGGTCGGCGACGGGCGCCGGGCAGGGCGCGCTGTGGGGCGAGTGCAAGGGCAGTGGCGCGTCGCCGTACCGCGCGTGCGTCGACTTCGGCGAGCCCGCCTACCGCTGCTCGTGCCCCAGCAGGAAGTTCCCCTGCAAACACGCGCTCGGCCTGCTGCTGCTCTGGTCGGCCGACGGCGTGCCCGCCGACGAGGCCCCGCCCGCCTGGGTCTCCGAGTGGCTGGAACAGCGCCGTGCCCGCGCCGCCAAGGCCGTCGCCGCGAGGGCGCCCGAGCGATCGGCCGCCGGGTCGGAGGCCGCCGGCGCCCACGAGGCGAGCCCAGGTGACACCGCCGCGGCGGAACGCCGCGCGGCCCAGCGTGAGGAGCGCGTCGCCACCGGGCTGTCGGAGCTCGAGCGGTGGCTGGCCGACCAGATCGGCCAGGGCCTTTCTGGGGCGCGGCAGAACGCCCCGGCCCAGTGGGAGGATCTGACGCGACGGCTGGTGGACGCCCAGGCGCCCGGGGTGGCGGCGACGGTCTCGCGCCTCACCCGGGTGCTCACCGAGGACGACTGGCCGGCCCGCCTGCTCGGCGAGTACGGCCTGATCAATCTCCTGGCCGTCGGCTACCGCCGCTCCGAGGAGCTGCCCGCCTCGCTGCGCGACACCATCAGGTCCCGCGTCGGCTTCCCGGCGTCCCGTGAGGAGGTGCTCGCCGGTCCCGCCGTGCGGGACGAGTGGCAGGTGCTCGGCCTGCGTGACGAGGAGCAGGATCGGCTCGTGTCGCGCCGGGTCTGGCTGAAGGGGCGCTCCCACGGCCGCTTCGCGCTGGTGCTGACGTTCGCACCGGTGGGCCAGGCCATGGACGCGTCCCTGGTCACCGGCACGACGATCGACGCCGAGCTGGTGTTCTACGCGGGGGCGTCCCCGCTGCGGGCGCTGGTGGCCGTGCGGCACGGCGCGGCGCCGTCCGGGGTTCCGGCGGGTTCGGGGGTGCGCGAGGCGCTCGGCCAGGTGGCCGCCGCGCTCGCCGGCGATCCGTGGGCGGACTCCTGGCCGGTGCTGCTGGGCGACGTCGTCCCCGCCGCCCGGGGCGAGCGGTGGCTGCTCGCCGACGCCGGCGGGGGGCCGGGTGACCAGGTGGAGGGCATGCCGCTGCATCCCTCGGCCGGTCCCCCCTGGCGGCTCCTGGCCGTGTCGGGAGGCCATCCGGTGACGGTCGCCGCCGAGTGGACCCCCGACGGCCTCCGCCCCCTCACCACATGGGACGAGCACGGCCAGGTGGTCGTCTTATGACGCCCCCTGCCGCCGGTCCGTCCATCGACCTTGCCCGTCCGCTCGTCCGCGGCGCCTACGCGTCCTCGCGTGGCCGGCGCGGCGTAGAGCGTCATGAGAAAGAGGGGTCCCGGTGACCACGATCGACGAGTGGGAGCGGCTGGTGTCGGCCGCGCTGGTCGGCACCGACCGGCGCCCGCGGCCCGACCTGCTCGGCCAGGCCGCGGCGCACACGGTCGGGGCGCGCGCGGGGCAGCGGCTCCATAGGGGCGAGCCGCTACCCGCCGCGCGCGCCGAAGAACAGCCGCCCGTGCCGCGGGCGGCCGGCGAGCGCGTGGCACGCATCCTCGACGGCGAGCATCCCCGGTTGCTCGCCGAGTGGCTGGAGGCCGCGGCAGGGCGGGGGTATCGCCTGCCGGCGAAGCTCATCCCCCGCGTGCTGGACCATGGCACGCGCGACCGTTCGCTGCGGCCGTCCATCGGCGTCCTGGCGGGGGCCAGGGGCCGGTGGCTGGCCTCGCTCAACGAGTCCTGGGGCTACCTGCTGGAGGAGGCCACGATCTACGTCCGCGAGACCGGCCCGAAGTCCGGGACACCGCCGGAGGCCGTCCCCTCGCCCACGACCGTCAGTGGCGGCGGCGACGCCGTGGCCACCGCCACCCCGGACGACGGCGACCAGGACGGCGGGGCCGAGCCGGAGGTGGTCCACCCGCTCTGGGAGTTCGGCACCCGAGGGGACCGGCTGTCGTTCTTCCGCGGCCTGCGGGCCACCACTCCCGCGAAGGCCAGGGCCCTGCTGCTCCGAGGCTGGGACAAAGAGGCCCCGGAAGACCGCGCGGCCTTCGTCAACGCCCTGGCGGACGGGTTGTCGATGGCCGACGAGCCGTTCCTGGAGGACGCGCTGGACGACCGGCGCCGCGAGGTCAGAAGCCAGGCCGCCGACCTGCTGACGCGGCTCCCGGAGTCGCGGCTCGGGGGCAGGATGTCCGAGCGCGCCGCGCGCTGCCTGCGCGTGGTGGGCGGCCGCCTTCACGTCGAGCCGCCGGAGTCGTGTGACGCCGCGATGGAGCGCGACGGCATCCGTTCCCGTGCCCCGGCGGGCACCGGGCAGCGGAGCTGGTGGCTCCAGCAGGTCGTCGCGCACACGCCGCTCCCGTTCTGGACCGGTCACCTCGGGCTCTCCGTCAAGCGGATCGTCGCGCTCAACACCGGCGACTGGGCGCGCGAGATCAGGCTCGGCTGGGAACGCGCGGCCGTCCTGCAGAACGATCCGACGTGGGCGCGGGCCCTGTTCGCCGTCGAGCCGCTCAGCGACCTGCTCGCCGTCCTTCCTCCCGCCGAGCGTGCGGACAAGGCCGCCGAGCTCGTCCGCGAGCAGCCGGTCGACGGCCAGTTGATCATGATGCTGGGCGGCCTGCCGGCGCCATGGGGGCCGGCGCTGGCCAGGGCGGTGATGGAGAAGATCGTCGACACCGCGGGGCGCCAGCCGTGGAACCTCGCGGAGCTGGTACGCCTCGCGGGCGAGCGCGTCGACCCGGCGATGCATCAGATGACCGCCCGGCTGTCGGCCGAACCGCCTGTCCAGGAGGTCGCCGCCACGCTGCGCTTCCGCTTCGACATGCACGAGGAACTCCGCCCATGACCACCTCCCCCGCCCTCCGGCCCCGTCGATCCCCCTTCGAGGCGTCGCCGCGGCGTGCCGGTGGTCGGCGCAGGCGCTCCTATCTTCCCTTTCCAGTCCTTTCTCGGCCGATGCCGCGCACCGGGCCGGGCACCTGAGAGCGAGCTGAAATCGATATGACCGTTCTGCGCCCCCATGCGGAAGACCAGTACGCCGAGGAGCTCGAGATCCTCGCCAAGTCGGACGACCGGCCGCGGCCGCCCGGGTGGCGGCTGTCGCCCTGGGCCGTGACCACCTACCTGCTCGGCGACGGCGACCAGATCACGCCCAAGTACATCGGCCCCCGCCGCATCGTCGAGGTGGCCGTCGCCACCCTCGCCACCGACCGCGCGCTGCTGCTGCTCGGCGTGCCCGGCACCGCCAAGACCTGGCTGTCGGAACATCTGGCCGCGGCGATCAGCGGCGACTCCACGCTGCTCGTCCAGGGCACGGCGGGCACGGCGGAGGAAGCCATCCGGTACGGCTGGAACTACGCCCGGCTGCTCGCCGAGGGCCCGTCCCGCGAGGCGCTGACGCCGAGCCCGGTGATGCGCGCCATGGACGAGGGGCGGCTCGCCCGGGTCGAGGAGCTCACGCGCATGCCCTCCGACGTGCAGGACGCGCTCATCACCGTCCTGTCGGAGAAGACGCTGCCGATCCCTGAGCTGAACGAGGAGGTCCAGGCCGCGCGGGGCTTCAACGTGATCGCCACCGCGAACGACCGCGACCGCGGGGTGAACGAGCTGTCCAGCGCGCTGCGCCGCCGCTTCAACACCGTCGTCCTCCCGGTCCCGGCCAGCGCCGAGGAGGAGGTCGACATCGTTGCGCGCCGCGTCGCCCAGCTCGGCCGTTCCCTCGAACTGCCTCCCACGCCCACCGGCCTGGAGGAGATCAGGCGGGTCGTCACGGTGTTCCGCGAGCTGCGGTCCGGGGTGACCTCCGACGGCCGCACAACGGTCAAGTCCCCGAGCGGCACCCTCAGCACGGCCGAGGCGATCTCGGTGGTGACCAGCGGCATCGCCCTGGCCGCCCATTTCGGCGACGGCGTGCTGCGCGCGGGCGACATCGCGGCGGGCATCGTCGGCGCCGTCGTGCAGGATCCGGTGTCCGACCGCGTCCTCTGGCAGGAGTACCTGGAGACGGTGGTCCGTGAGCGGCGCGACTGGCGTGACTTCTACCGGGCGTGCCGCGATGTCTCCTGACGAGCCGCGCGCCCCGGCCGCGCCGGGCACCGCGCCGTCCGGCCGGCACAGGAAGGACGGGGGCGCGGCGCCGACGTTCACGGTCCTCGGCGTGCGCCACCACGGCCCGGGCTCGGCGCGCGCCGTGGCGGCCGAGCTGGAACGGCTGCGGCCCGACATCGTCCTGATCGAGGGCCCGCCCGAGGCCGACGATCTCGTGGCGCTGGCGGCCGATCCGCAGATGGAGCCGCCCGTCGCGCTGCTGGCGCACGTGCCGGGTGACCCGTCCAAGGCCGCGTTCTGGCCGTTCGCGACGTTCTCGCCCGAATGGCAGGCCATCCGGTACGCCCTCCGCGCGGGCATCCCGGTCCGCTTCTGCGACCTGCCGGCGACGCATGGCCTGGCCGGCCCGCCGGCCGGCCAGGTCCCCCCGCCCGTCGCCCCCTCCGTGGACGCCGATCCCCCGGGCCCGGCGACCATGCCTGCCGACGACGAGGACGCGGAACGGGCGGACGGGCCGGGGGACCCGGTCGTGCACCGTGATCCGATCGGCGAGCTCGCCCGCGCGGCGGGGTACGACGACCCGGAGCGCTGGTGGGAGGACGCGGTCGAGCATCGCGGCGACACCCCGTTCGAGGTGATCGCCGAGGCGATGGCCACCGTGCGGGAGGGGTACGTCCCGCACGAGCAGGAGGCGCGGCGCGAGGCGTACATGCGCCGGACGATGCGCGCCGCCGTCAGGGACGGCCACCGGCACGTGGCCGTGGTGTGCGGCGCCTGGCACGTCCCGGCGCTGCTCGACCCGGGCCCGGGCGCGCCCGACGACCGCCTGCTCAAGGGGCTGCCCAAGGTCAAGGTGGAGATGACCTGGGTGCCGTGGACGCACGGGCGGCTGGCCTCCTGGAGCGGCTACGGCGCAGGCATCACCTCGCCCGGCTGGTACGACCACCTGTTCTCCGCGCCGGACAAGCCGATCGAGCGCTGGCTGGCCTCGGCGGCGGCCGTCCTGCGGGACGAGGACCTGCCGGTGTCCTCCGCCCACGTCATCGAGGCCGTCCGCCTGGCGCACAGCCTCGCCGTCGTGCGGGGGCGCCCGCTGGCGGGGCTCGGGGAGGTCACCGAGGCGGTCCGCGCGGTGCTGTGCGAGGGCGACGAGTTGCCGGTGGAGCTGATCCAGCGGCGCATGGTGGTCGGCGAGCGGCTCGGGAGCGTGCCGGACAGCACGCCGATGGTCCCGCTCCAGCGCGACCTGCGCGACCGGCAGCGCCGCCTGAAGCTGCGTCCCGAGGCGCTCGACCGCGAGCTCGACCTGGACCTGCGCAAACCCCTCGACCTGGACCGCAGCCGCCTGCTGCACCGTCTCGGGCTGCTCGGCGTGCAGTGGGGGACGGCGCGCGAGGCCCGGGGCAAGGGCACCTTCCGCGAGTCGTGGACTCTCGCCTGGCGGCCGGAGTTCGACATCGACCTGATCGAGGCGAGCGGGTACGGCACCACCGTCCCCGCCGCCGCGACCGCCCGGGTGCGTGAGCTCGCCGATCCGGGTTCCCCGCGGACGGCCCGGCACGCGGGGCCCGGGCCGTCCGCCGCGCCCCCGGCGAGGACGCTCGCCGAGCTCACATCGGTCGCCGAGCGCTGTCTTCTGGCCGACCTGCCGGGCGCGCTCCCCCACGTCCTGTCGTCGATCTCCACCCGGGCGGCCCTGGACAACGACGTCACGCACCTGATGGCGGCCCTGCCCGCCCTCGTGCGCACGCAGCGGTACGGCGACGTCCGCGGCACCCCGGCGGCGGGCCTGTCGGTGATCGTCGACTCACTGCTCGGCCGCATTCGGGCGGGCCTGTCGGCCGCCGTCACCGGCCTGGACGACGACTCGGCGCGCGCGATGCTCGGGCACGTCGACGCGGTGCACGCCTCGGTCGGGTTGCTGGAGTCCGGCCGGGAGGGGTGGCTGGCGGCGCTGCGCGGGGTGGCCGAGCGGCACGACGTGCACGGGCTGATCAGCGGCCGGTTGACCCGCCTCCTGCTCGACGCCGGCACGATCCCGGCCGAGGAGGTCGCGCGGCGCATGTCCCGGGCGATGTCGGCGGGCACGCCGCCCGCGCAGGCGGCGGCCTGGGTGGAGGGGTTCCTGGCAGGAAGCGGCCTGCTCCTCGTCCACGACGCCGGCCTGCTGGGCCTGATCGACACCTGGCTCACCGGCCTGACCGGCGAGGCGTTCGTGGACGTGCTGCCACTGCTGCGACGCACGTTCGGCGCGTTCACCCCGCCGGAGCGCCGCGCCATCGGCGAGCGCGTGTCCTCGGGCGAGTCCGGGCGGGTCGCCGCCCTGGAAGCGGACGAGGAACTCGCCGCGCCGGCCGTCCGCACGGTACTCACGATCTTGGGAAGCGATCTCATGTCCGCGACCACCTCAGACAGGAGCGCGTGATGGACGAGCGGTTGCGCAGGTGGCGGCTTGCCCTCGGCGGCGACGCCGACGGCACGGGGTGCGCCCTGAGCGGGGACGACGCCCAGATGGACGCCGCGCTGGCCGCGCTCTACAACGGCGGGCGCGGCTCGGGGCAGGGCGCGGGCGGTCACGGGGACGCCGAGCGCGGCGCGGGTCTCGGCGCCTCGGCGCCGCGCGTCGCCCGCTGGCTCGGGGACATCCGGTCGTACTTCCCCTCGACGGTCGTCCAGGTCATGCAGAAGGACGCGATCGAGCGGCTCAACCTCACCCGCCTCCTGCTGGAGCCGGAGATGCTGGAGGCCGTGGAGCCGGACGTCCACCTCGTGGGCACGTTGCTGTCCCTCAACCGGGTGATGCCCGAGACGGCCCGCCGGTCGGCCCGCGCCGTGGTCGCCAAGGTCGTCGCCGACCTGGAGCGCAGGCTGGCGCAGCGCACCCGGACGGCCGTCACCGGGGCGCTCGACCGGTCGGCCCGCACGCACCGGCCGCGCCGGGCCGCCGACATCGACTGGGACCGGACGATCCGCGCCAACCTCAAGAACTACCTGCCGGAGCGGAACACGGTCGTGCCGTCCCGCCTGGTCGGGTACGCGCGCCGTCAGCAGGCGGTGATCCGCGAGGTCACCCTGTGCATCGACCAGAGCGGCTCGATGGCGGCGTCGGTGGTCTATTCGAGCGTGTTCGGGGCCGTGCTGGCGTCCATGCGGGCGCTGCGCACGTCTTTGGTGGTCTTCGACACCAGCGTGGTGGACCTGACCGACCAGCTGCACGACCCGGTCGAGCTGCTGTTCGGCACCCAGCTCGGCGGGGGCACCGACATCAACCGGGCCATCGCCTACTGCCAGGGGCTGATCACCCGTCCGTCCAACTCCATCTTCATCCTGATCAGCGACCTGTACGAGGGCGGGGTGCGGGAGGAGATGCTGCGCCGGGTCGCGGCGATGACGGCGGCGGGGGTGCAGGTGATCGTCCTGCTCGCCCTTTCGGACGAGGGTCAGCCCCACTACGACCGCGACAACGCCGAGGCGCTCGCCGCGCTGGGCGTGCCGGCGTTCGCCTGCACGCCGGACGCCTTCCCGGGGCTCATGGCCGCCGCCATCGAGCGCCGCGACATCGCTCAGTGGGCCGAACGCACCCTCGCCGTCCGCACCACATAGCGCCACGCCGTCAGACGCTGGGTCAGACCCCACCGGGAGGCGCCCACCTACATCCTCACGGTCAGCCGACGCGGGCGCCGATCGGGGCTGCGTAGGCTCCGTCGGCCAGGTCGGCGGCCCTGGTCAGCAGGTCGGTGTATACGGTGGGGTCGTCCGCGTCGATGACCGGGAAGCCGATGCCGAAGTCGCCGTTCACCCAGCGGGTCCGGATGCCGGGGTTGGCCATGTTCGTGCCGTCGTGAAGGAACACGTGCGGGCTGCAGTTCACCCGTCCCTCGCGCGACGCCTCGAACTGGTCCATCACCATGCGCCGGGCGCGGCCGTCGTCCAGGGCCGCCGCCAGCGCCTCGACGTCCACGACGCCGGTCCGCGCCGCGACCTCGAGGATCTCGTGCCGCAGGGAGATGCACCGGCCCTCCGCCCAGAACGCCTTCCGAAGTGCCAGGTCGAGCTGCTCGCCGGCGTGCATGCTCTGCGCCTTGGCCGCCTGCACCGCCTCCAGCGGGGGCAGCATGGTGACCGGGTAGGACCAGTCCGGGCCCTGCCAGAGCCGCCACCCGGCCTTGGGCTCCAGGGCCCCGATGACCGCGACCTCGGAGTCGACGCCGGGCCGCTCGTTCACGGTGCGGTTGTACAGCTCCAGCGGGAAGGCGCGGTGGTCGAAGAAGATCCGTCCCTCCAGCCCGAGCCGCCGCCGCGCCTCGTGCAGCCGGTAGACGCCCAGGTGGGCGAACGAGCAGTTGAGGTCGGAGAACACCACGATCGTGTCCGGTGTCGCGGGAAGCCGGGGGTCGAGCGTCATCGGTGGCTCCTTTCGAGCGGCGCGGCCGTGCCGGTCTCCACCTCGGGGGTTCGCTCCTCGGGGAAGAGCCGCCACAGGGCGTAGTACAGGACCGCCGCGGTGACGAACGGCACCAGGCAGCTCAGGTCCACGCCGTTGGCGAGCGAGGCCAGCGGGCCGGTGTAGACGGTGTTGCCGACGAACAGCAGGCCGAGGATCACGGCCGGGACGAACGCGCCGAGGGCGCGCAGGTTGACCCCGCCGGTGAACCAGTACAGGCCCTGCCGCGCGCCGGTGGTGAAGCCGTACAGCTCGTCGGGGACGTAGCGGCCGCGGCGCAGCGAGAAGCCGACCAGCATGATCGCCGTCCAGGGCGAGACCAGGACCAGCAGGATCAGCACGAAGGCCGAGATCGAGTCGATCGCGTCGAAGGCGATCGCGCCGATGTACAGCGTCGCGATGCCGATCAGGGACACCAGCCACGTGACGGTGGCCCGGGGCATGCGCCACAGCATCGAGTGGGCCGACAGGCCCGCCGCGTAGATGCACAGGGCGCCCTGCGGCAGCGTGCCGGCGAAACCGAAGGCGATGACGACGACGCCGAACCACTGCGGCACGACCTCGGCGGTCCCGACGATCCACGGCACCGACATGTCGGTGAACAGGCTCGTGACGTAGGCGCCGACGAGCAGCGCGATCGCGTTGCTCAGGTACATCGCCACGCCGTTGTAGGCCACCGCGGCCCGGTCGCTGGTCGCGGGGGACAGGTAGCGGCTGTAGTCACCCTGGAAGGTGGAGTACGAGACCGGCAGCGTCGCGCTGAACGACACCGCCAGCAGCCAGGTCTTCCAGAAGTCCCCCAGGACGTACTCGCCGCCCTCGAAGCCGAGGGAGAACTTGGGCAGCAGCACGGCGACCAGCGCCAGCAGCACCAGCCCGCCGATCACGGTCATGGTCTTGTACGTCGCGAGCAGGGCCTTGTGGCCGTAGACCGCGAGGACGACGACCGCGACCGCCACGACCGGCATGGTGATCGCGAGCCCGGTGGACCCGGTGGACGTGCCGAACAGTCGTTGCCCGGCGACCAGGATCGCGGTCGCACCCGTCCACACCGCGATCGCGAAGAAGCCCGTGGCGACGACGATCGTGATCACGTTGGAGATGATCCGGCCGCGCACGCCGAAGTGGGCGCCGCTGGAGACCGGGTCGTTGGCGCCGGTCCGCTTGCCGAACCGCACGAGCGGCGCGAACACCGCGGTGCCGATCAGCAGCCCGACCAGCACCGAGCTGACGGTGGCCCACCATCCCAGGCCGAAGGTGATGGGGATGGACCCCAGCACCACGGTGCCGAAGGAGAACTGGGCCGAGTGCCACACCCACATGAACTCGCGGGGCGAGTCGGTGCGCTCGGACTCGGGGATGCGGTCGACGCCGTGCGCCTCGACCCGGCCCGAGCCCTGCGGCTCGGGCGCCGGAGCGTCCGAGGCCGCAGGACTCTTGGGGGTGATCTCGCTGACGGTCATGACGGCTCCTCCTCGCCGCCGGTGCCGGACTGAGGCAGCGGGGCGCCGTCGGGGATCACGTTGACCCCCAGCGACCCGCAGGGCGGGCCGGCGACCTGCCGGCCCGTGACCAGGTCGAACGTGGAGTAGTGCAGCGGGCAGCTGATCCGCAGCGTGCGCGGGTTCACGCGCCCGTAGCGCATGAGCCCTTTCCGGTGGGGGCACTGGGATTGGATCGCGATCCGCTTGCCGCCGACCTCCACGAGCACGAGGTCGTCGGTGAGCTGCCGTAAGGAGGGTTCCTCCTGTTTGACGGCCGGACCGTCGACGGTCGTGGTCATGACGCCTTGGCCTTCCCGATCGCGGCCTCGGTGGCCTCGGCGACGGCCTGGCTGGTCAGCTCGACACCCGTCCACACCTTGGCCAGGTCGACCTCGCGCTCGGTGCCCAGCAGGCGGATGGACTCCTTCATCTGCCGGCTGTGGAAGCTGTCGATGTACAGGTGCTCGGCGTAGTACTTGTCGTTCTCGATGCCGAGCCGCTTGGACGCCGCCGCGTAGGGCTTGAAGGCGTACAGCACGCTGGACTCGAAGTAGGAGTACGCGCCGAGGAAGTACTCGGGGTCGGGCGACCGGTCGGCCAGCCAGTGGAACAGGTTGACGTACGCGAAGCTGGTGTCCTCGACCCGGTCGGCGTAGTACTCGAGGTCGGTGGGCAGGCCGAGCTCGGTCATGAGCTTGGCGTAGATCGCGGAGTGCTCCAAGTCGTCGTTGCCGCAGCCGAATTCGTCGATCAGCACCCGCAGGACCGCCATCCGGGACCTGGACGGCAGCCTGCGGATGATCCCCAGGTGCGACTGCGACTCCACCAGGCCGTCCACGGCGAACTCCGAGACGACCACCTTGAACTGGTCGAGCGTGGCCTCCTCGGCGAGCCACTGCTCGCCGTCGGACGGGTTGGCCTCCTCCTCGTCCAGGCGCTCGCGGAGCGCCTGGGCGAAGTCGGTGCGGGTGTCGAAGCGGGGGGCCTCGGCCTCGAACTTCTCGGCGCGGGCCACCACCCAGTTCTTCTCGATGTCCCAGATCTCGGCGTACTGCTCCGGGGTCGGAACGGAGCGGTTGTACTTGTACAGGCGGCGCTGGGCGCTGTCGGACGGCTGGACCTTCATAACTCCACGCCCTCGACGGCCAGGTCGGTGTCCAGGATGCCGCGCTGGAGCAGCTCCTTCTTGGCGTGGCGGTACCAGTCGTCCAGGAAGAGGCCGTAGCGCTCGCAGGTGGCGTTGATCTCCTTCTGGCGCGCGGCCGAGGGGTCGGCCAGCATCGCGTTGGCGAGCTCGGGCTCCAGGTTGGCCAGCGGGCCGATGAAACCGTCCACGCCCGCGGCCTCGTGCAGCAGGTTCTCCCAGCCCTCGAACACCGGCACCTTGATGCGGGCGGCGATCAGGCTGCGGGTGAACTCGGCCGAGCCGCTGGACTCCTTGATGCCGACCACGTCGGGCAGCTCGCAGATGCGCAGCAGGGTCTTCAGCTCGATCTGGTTGCCCGACAGGGCCTTCTCGTTGTAGATGAACAGCGGGATGAACACGGCCTCCCGCAGGTCGGCGTAGTGCTGGTAGATCTCCTCCTGGCTGAGGTCCGGCTGGAACGGGGTGGTCACCGCGACGGCGGACGCGCCGCACGCCTGGGCGACCTTGGCCCGCTCGATGACCTGCTCGGTGGAGGGGAGCTGGACGCCGGCGATCACCGGGAGCCCGGCGGCGTGGCGCACTGTGTAGGTCACCACGTCGCGCCACTGCCGCTCGGACAGCTTCCAGCCCTCACCGGTGGTCAGCGCGGGCATGAGCCCGCTGACGTGGGGGCGAAGGGAGTCCACCAGGCGCCGCACGCTCGGCTCGGACACCTCACCCGAGGCGGTGAGCGGCGTGACCAGGGGGACGATGGTTCCTGAGTACATTGAAGGGCACCTCAGAGGTCTTGGGGATTGACGCGTAGTTTCAGGGAGGGCTCGTAGAGCCGCTCCAGGTACTCGGGGAACTCGGGCTCCCCGTCGACCGGCTCCACGAAGCTGACCGGCAGGTCCTCGCGGTCCCGCAGCCGGGGGCCGGCGGTGACGACCGTCGCGTCGCGGTTGATCGCCATCGCGACGAGCAGGCGCTCGTGCAGAGGGAGTCCGGCCAGCGACTCGTTCTCCAGGGCGGTCCGCAGGTCCCGCTCCTCGTAGCCGATCCGCTGGATCTTCATGTCGGTGTGGAGGACGTCCATGAAGGGGTAGTAGGCGTCCTGCTCCTCGCGGCCGTACAGCCACACCAGGGCGTCGCACTTGCCGACCTGCTCCTGGTTCAGGACGACCCGCTCGTCGGCCAGGTGCCGGGCGAAGAAGCCCTTGCAGGCCCGTCGCACGTCGTCGTCCTGGCTGTGCATGCCCATGAACAGGGCGGCGTCGATGAAGATCTCACTTGCCATGGCTGAGCAGCGCCTCCCTCATGTGCCGCATCGCGAAGGCGAAGATCTCGGGGCGGCGGGCGAGGGCGATGCGGATGAAGCGCTCACCCTTCTCCGGCTGGTTCCAGAAGAAGTAGGTGCCCGGCAGCACGTAGACCTCGCGCTCGAACAGCTTCGCCTGCAGCTCGGTGGCCGTGAGGTTCTCGTCCTTGATGCGGAACCAGGCGACGCTGGTCTTCACGACCGGCTCGATGTACTCGAGGATCGTCCCCTCCATGGCCTCGATGGCCGCGGAGCGGTTCTGGATGATGACGTCGCGCACCGACCCGAAGTCGTCCTCGATCGAGTCCTCGACGTAGCGGGTGAGCATGTTCAGGACGAAGGGCGAGACGTTCAGCAGGACGGCGGTCTGGATGTTGTAGACCTCTTCCTTGATGTCCTCGCTCACCGTCAGCATGGCGGCCTTGGCGTCCTGGACCGGCCAGGTCTTGCCGGTGTCCTCCAGGGCCATGTAGGTGACACCGGACTCCTCGAGGAGCTTGTAGATGTCGACCCGGCCGATGTTCTTGTCCGCCAGCGCGAAGGAGGCGAAGCAGAAGTCCATCATGAGCAGCTTGTTGTGGTCCTTGCAGTAGCGCACGACCTCCTTGAAGCCCTCCAGGCCGTCCTTCAGGAGGCTCGTGCCGGTCGGGTTGTTCGGGTCGACCAGGTAGAGGGCGTCGGTGTCGAGCTGCTGCAGGTTGGCGTAGATCTCGGAGGGGTTGTGCAGCCACTCCTCGGGGAGCGGGCTGAGCGGGACCTCCATGTGACGGAGCAGGTCGACCAGGTTGTCGAAGCACGGCTCGATGAGGCCGACCGACATCTCACGCTGCTGCAGGTACATGCCGGCGACCATCGTGGAGACGCTGGCCGAGTAGGAGAGCCAGGTCTTCTTCATGGCCCGGGCGGTCGGCTGCTTGTGCAGGCGGAAGAAGGCGTCGATGAAACGCTCCTCGAAGTACGCCTGCTGGTTCTCCTCGGCCTCGTACCAGATCTCGGGGAGCTGGAGCACGATCTTGTCCTGGCTGCCCGACTGGCGCTGGTGGGTGTGGGCGTCGGCCAGGTTGTACCGGGTCTTCAGAGCCTGGATCTCGTGCTGGGTGAGGTCCACGAACGTGGAGACGTCCGGGGTGTCGGAGTTGGAGACGACGGACTCTTCCAGCATGGCGTTGATGCCGCTCACGGCGAACACCTTTCTTTGAAATGACGTGGGATTTCGCTGAAACGGTGGGGCGTGGGGAACTGTGGACCGCCGGGGGGAACATCCGCGTGTGGGTTCGCCATTCCCGGGTCTTTCTCTGGAAACCGGCCCGCGGGCTTTCGCCTGCTTTTCACTGCCTGTAATTTCCAGACGTGAGACATGCTAGGCAGCCGATTCTTCGTGAGTCAACACTCGGTCGAACGGGGTGCCGCCGGCGTTCAGCTGTGGAGTGCGTGGTTGAATGTTCCGGGTCGTTCTTCGGCCCTCGCGTAATCGGGAGACCGCCGCTGTGGGGCGCGCCTTCCACAGTTGGACGCGGGTTCTCGAAAGCGAGGAGCCGGCGGGCATGTGAGGAATTCGAGTGAGGAATTCGTGGGTCCTGCCGAGTCCGCGGGAACGGGCCCGTCGCCCCTCAGGCCGCAGGTCAGGTACGGCCCGAGGAGCTCGGGAGTCACATAGAGGAATCACATGAGGGAGTCACGTGGACGGATCGCCCGAGTGGTCGGGTGGAGAAGTGGCGCGCCGTCGGACGCGATAACACGGATCGCGCGCATGTAATGCCGTCGCCGGAAAGCCGGATCGTTCGACCGAATGGCTGCATCGGCAGGGCAGATGAGGAGAGGGGCGGCGCGGGGCGGCGCGAAATAAGACGCGAAAGAGGGGGCGCGGCCAGAGAAAAGGCAGGAGACGGCCGGGTGCGACCGGCCACAATGGGCGTGTGCGGCCGGTCCTCGGCGAGCTGGGCCGAAACAACTCAGGAGGGTATGGCGGGCATGACGGACAGGGCGACGGTCACCGGGGGACGGTCGCCCTGTCCGTGTGCTGTGTCTTTACCGCGGTGTACGCCGCTCAGGCGGCCGACCGCTTGAGGATGTCCTCGTACACGGCCGGGTCGTCGGCGTGCACGACCGGCCAGCCGATGCCGTACGCGCCGGTCCAGCCCACCTGGATGCCGGGGTTGGCGTGGTTCGTGCCGTCAGGCAGGAAGAGGTGCGGGCTGCAGTTGATCCGGTCGGACTTCGCGAGCGCCGTCTGCTCGGAGAGCGAGTGCCGCGCGCGGCCGTCGTCCAGCGCCTCGTTGAGCGCCGCCACGTCGACCACGCCGGTGGATGCGGCCGTGTCGAGGATGACCTTGCGGTGGCTGATGCACCGCGACTCGGCCCAGAACGCCTTCCGCAGGGCGAGGTCGAGCTGCTCGGAGGCGGCCCATCCCTGCTCCTTGGCGGCCTGGACGGCCTCCAGCGCGGGCAGGGTGGTCGACGGGTACAGCCAGTCCTTGGCCTGCCAGAGCTGCCAGCCGGCCTCGGGCTCGTGGCTCGCCATCCGGCCGACCTCGCTGTCCGTGCCGGGCCGGGGGCTTGGCGCGTCGTTGAGCATCTCCAGCGGGAAGGCGCGGTGGTCGAACTGGACCGCGTCGGTCAGGCCGAGCCGCTCCCGGGTCACGTGGAGCCGGTGGATGGCGATGTGCGCGAACGAGCACCAGATGTCCGAGAAGATGATGATGCGTCCGGGCTCCGGGGTGGGGTTCGCCTCGACGGGATTCACTGTGGTCACGTGTTCACTCCTTTGTGATCAGGGAAAAGGTAGCCACGCGGCGGGTCAGGAGGCCGTGACCTCGGCCAGCGTGTCGTGCGCGGCGAGCAGGGTGGCGGCCTCGACGTCCTCGCCCGGCAGCCACGGCCGCTGGGTCGGGACGGCGCGCACGGTCCCCAGCAGTTCCTCGATGCGGTCCTCCACGGTCAGGCCGTGGGCGCTCAGCACGAGGCGGGGACGCAGGAGCGCGACGCTGTCCAGCAGGGCGTTCCACTTGTTCTGGTCCACCAGCGCGGTCCAGGGGGCGTTCGCCCGGGTGAACATCGACACGCCGTCGAGGTAGTCGGTGCGGGAGACCTCGGCGGCGTTCTCGGCCAGCTCGGGAATGACGGTGCCGAGGCTGTCCGCGCTGAACAGCGCCTCGCTCCGGTGGTCGTACACCGCGAGCGTCGAGGGGGAGTCGAAGGACGGGGGACGCAGCAGGCTGATCTCACGCCCGCCGAGGTCCAGCGTCCGGCCGGGGTTGACCTGCACCACGCGGTGGGCGGGCACGTCCCACTCCTCGCCGAGCCGCGCGACCGACAGGCCGTTGGTGATCAGCTTGGCGTGCGGGGCCGCCATCAGGACTTCCTTGAGATTGCCGGCGTGGTCGCGGTCATCGTGCGTGAGGATGATCCAGCGCAGGTCCTCGGGCTCGACCAGCGACCACAGGGCGTTCTCGAAGTGGCCCCGGTCGATCGCCATGCCGGTGTCGACCAGGATCGGCTGCGCCGAGCGGATCAGGAAGGCGTTCACCGGCAGCCGGCCCGCGCCGGGGATCGGTAAGGACGACGGGAAGGTGAAGACGTCCGGAGCCGCCAGGTAGGTGGCTCGCAGGTTCGAAGGCACGGAGGAGTCCTTTCGGAGTTCGGGGAGTCTCAGGGCCGGGCAGCTGGGATGCCTTCTCGCGCTGAGATGTCTCAGGCCTGAGGGAATCTCAGGCCTGAGGAATCAAGAGGCCGGGTCGGGCTCCGGCTGTGCCGCGTCTATCTGGTGGTACCGCGTCGATCTGGTGGATCCGAGTGGCCCTGGACGGGTCCGGATGGTCCTGGTGCGGTCCGAGCTCGGGGGATCGGCCGAGCAGATCATCCGGGTGATCTCAGGTGAGCTGGACGAGCACCGACCCGGCGATGAGCAGGGCCAGTCCGCCGAGGCGGGGCAGCGTGAGCGGGCGGCGGGGCATCCGGAACAGGCCGTAGTTGTCGACGACCGCCGAGGCCACCTGCTGGCCGGTCACCGTCAGCGCGACCGTGGTCGCGGCGCCGATGGTCGGGATCAGCATGAACGTCGCCGTCACGTACGCGGCGGCGCAGGCGCCACCGAGCCAGCCCCACCACGGCATGCGGCGCAGCGGCTCGAACTTCGGCGCCGGGGTGCGGCGGGTGGCACGCAGGAGGAGCAGGGCGACGAGGATGGTCAGCGTGGCGACGATGAAGCTGAGCATCGCCACGGTCACCGGGGCCTGCAGATCCTTGCGAAGCTGGGCGTTGATCGCGCCCTGGATGGGCAGCACGGCGCCGGCGATGAGGCCGAGGATGATCCAGCCTCCCTGGCCGAGGCCGGAGCGCTTCGGAGCCGGGGCGGGCGCGGCGGGCCTGGTGGCCGTCGCGACCGAACCGCCGCCGCCCACGGTGACCGCGACGGGGGTGGCGACCGCCGGAACCTTCTGGGCGACGAGCTGGCTGCGGATGATGACCGTGATGCCGACCAGGACCGCGATGGCGCCGACGACGATGCCGGCGCTGATCGGCTTCTGCTCGATGCCGATAAGGCCCAGCAGGTCCAGGCCCAGGGAGGCGAACATCTGGCCCGTGACGAACAGGCCGACCGCGGCCAGGGCGCCGAGGCGCGGGAAGAGCAGGATGCCGCTGGTGATGTAGAGCGGGCTGGCGAGGCCGCCGAGCAGGTGCCAGAACGGGACGTCCGGCACCAGGTCGACCGCGGTGATCGTCCCGACGGCGACGGCCAGGACCGCCAGGAGCGCGGTCGCCACGCTCAACTGGAGGGTGGAGGCACCATACGGGGTGCCGACGGCCTTGTTGAGCTGGAGGTTCACCGAGGCCTGCACGGCTAACAGGCAGCCGATCAGCAGTGCCGAGGCGAGGAGGAGGGCATGCATTTCGGAATCCTCATCGACGGAGAAGTGGACATTGGGTCCGGTTAGCTGTCCCCAACAGTACGACACAAGTGGACGCGATGTCCACATGACTCAGTTGAACGCCCTACGATGGGGGTATGAGCGAATTGCATAACGGTGCCGACGGGAACTCGGCGAAGAAGGAGACTCCGACACGTCAGATCGGGTCGGTGCTCGGTCCCGCCCTCCGTGAACTCCCTTTACTCCAGTTTTCTTCCACCGAACAGGCCAGCCCTCCGGTTCAGGAGCGCGCGGACGCCGCGCGCAACCGGGCACGGGTCCTGGAGGCGGCGGAACGGCTGTTCGCGACGATGGACGCGCGCGACGTGACCATGGAAGAGATCGCGCGTGCCGCCGGCGTGGGCCGCGCGACCCTCTACCGGCGGTATCCCGACCCCGCGTCCATCTGCATCGCGCTGCTCGACGAGCACGAGCGGCGCCTCCAGGAGGATCTGCTGCGTGGCGAACCGCCGCTCGGTCCGGGCGCCCCGCCCACCGAACGGCTCGTCGCCTTCTACGAGGCCTCCGTTGACCTGCTGGAACGTCATCTCCACCTCATCCTGGGCGCGGAGACCGGCAGGGCCAGGTTCGTCACGGGTGCCTACGATTTCTGGCGCGTGCACGTGCGCATGCTGCTGGTCCACGCCGAGGCGCCGGACCCGGACGGGGCGGTGGACCCCGTCCTGGCCCCGCTGGCGCCCGAGGTGTACCGGTTCCAGCGGCGCACGCTGGGACTTTCGAAGGAACAGATAACCGAATCGCTGATCTGGATGGCGCGCCGTCTGACGGACCGCGCGTGACGCCGCTTTCCGGCCCGGCCCCGGGAAACCTCCCGCTCAGAGCCGGGCCGTGCGTCCCGCCCCTTCGGGCATCGGATTCGCCGATGACCGGATTCGGGACGTGAATGGGTTTCTGCGGAGGGACATGAATCACTTCTATGGGCGAGCGGCGGGCATCGAGTTCGCCTATGACCGCCTATGGAATGTGAATACGCCGGCCGCCGGTCAGCCGTCCGCGGAAAAGGCGTGGAAGCGGACGTGCAGCGGGCGCGCGTCCGGCGGGGCCTCGCCGGGACGGCGGACGTACTTCATCAGCAACGCCGTGTAACCGCTCCCGGCCGGCACGTGGCAGGCCGCCCGTCCCGCCGGGGACGAGGGCGTCCTGGTGAGCTGCGTGGCGTCGCCCGGTTTCGACGTCGCCGGCTTCCGGGCCCTGCGACGCCTGACCTTCGGTGTCCTCGACGGAGCGCGCGCCCCGGTAGCCCGCGGGCCGGAGGCGCGCTCCCGGCGGCGGGGCCGATCAGTTGATCCGCTCCAAATAGCCGTTGTCGACCAGCCACTTCACCGGGACCTCGTCCCGCGTCTGCGGCGCCTCGGCGATCAGCCTGCTGACCAGGTGGTACTGCGAGCCTCCGCCCGGCTGCTGGAACGCCGACGCGATGGGGCCGAAATCGGCGGCGAAGTCCCGGCTCACCCGGTAGGCACGGTAGTTACAAGGATATTCCGGGGAATCCGGGAACGTGTCCAGGTTGGTGGGCGGAATGCTCCGTTCGGCGTACGGCGTGCCATAAGGGGCGAGGAAGGCACCGAATTCGCTTCCGAAGCGGTCCACCCGCTCGCCGATGCGCAGCGTTTTCGAGGCGATGAGCGGCCTGCCGTTGGAGTAGCCGCCGGAGTGGGCGAATCCGAAATCAGGCGGGTAACGGTACGAATTCTTTCCCCAGTCCCAGTACCGGTTCAGGAACTTCTGCGGAGGAAGCCCGCCGAGCGGCTCGTAATCGGCCAGAATCCTGCCCAGGATGCCTTTTCTCGGCAGGCTCATCGGCCCGAGCCTCGGATCCTCATTGATGTAGGGGGCCGCGCAGACCGGCTCGTCGGGAGTGGAGGTCCCCCCGGCGGACTGCGACACCGCCACGTCGGCGGCGTCCCCACCGGGCGCGTGGACAGCGTGAGCCGACGCGACGGGCGCAACAGGTACGGCCGTGTGAACGGAGGCCGTCCTCGTCACGGAATCGGTTCGGGTGCCCGCCTGGGCCGGCACGCCGGCGAGGGAAAGGGCGGTGATGCCGATGGCGGCGGCCAGCGACGCGCGTCGGCGAAAATTTCGCAACGGATCCTCCTGATCGATGGGTGCGAATTCGGGCACGCCTCCCTGGATCCATCGATCGCGACGGATCAGGGGAAACGGGTTGATTGACGAGATCCGCCTTGTTCGACCTGGAGGGTTTTCGCCCGTTTCTCCGGCGGCACGGCACCGGCCGCCCGGAATTCGGCCCGCTCCAGAAAGCGGTGACAATCGATCTCGTGCGTACCCGTATCTTGATCAGGAGTTTCGCGAGCACGGCAATGAAACGACAAAGATCGGACGCCAAAGCGCGCGATCCACTTCAATGTCAGTCACATTCGGAAATGCCGAGTGCGGCGTCTTTCACACCGGCCTCGGGACGATGGGTGTGGTTGCCCGCCTCGTCCCGGGCCGTGCTCACCGGCGGGACGCCTCCGTGGTCCATCCGCCTCCTGGACCCCGGGCGGCCGCATCGCCTGGCCTGGGAGCGCAGCGCTGCCCGGCCCCGCCGACCACCGCCGAACCCTGTTCGCGAGGTTCGTGACGACCGTCCCTGTGGACGACGCGAAGTTGTCCACAGATGGCGGGGGGCGTGTTGGGGAAAGCCGGTTCAGGCGGAAGAATGCTGGCAAGAGCCCACGTGAGGAGGTCAACGGTGACCCGCCAGATCAGCTCCGTCATCGGTGGCAAACCGGCCGACGACGCCACCGGCCCGGCCTATGAGTCGGTCAACCCGGCACGCACGTCCGAGACCGTGGCCAAGGTCCGGCTCGCGAGCGAGGCGACGTTCGCCTGGGCCTGCGGCGTGGCCTCGGCCGCCCAGCGCGAGTGGGCCGCCGTCCCCGCGCCGGTGCGCGGCCGGGTGATCGCCTCGATCGGGCGGCTGGTCGAGGCCAACGCCGAGGCGCTGGCGCGCCTGGTGACCGCCGAGATCGGCAAGCCGTACGCCGAGGCGCTCGGCGAGGTCCGCGAGATCGTCGACACCTGCGACTTCTTCCTCGGCGAGGGCCGCCGCCTCTACGGCCAGACCGTTCCGTCAGAGATGCCCGACAAGAGCCTCTTCACGTTCCGCGTCCCCGTGGGCGTCGCCGCGGTCATCACCGCGGGCAACTTCCCGGTCGCGGTGCCGAGCTGGTATCTCGTCCCCGCCCTGCTCTGCGGCAACGCCGTGGTGTGGAAGCCCGCCGAGCACGCCGCGGCCTCCGCCCACGCGATGTACCGGCTGTTCGCGGCGGCCGGGCTGCCCGACGGTGTGCTCAACATCGTCTTCGCCGACGGGCCCACCACCTTCGCCGGGCTGGACATCGCGCTCGGCGAGGGCACCGTCCAGAAGGTCGGCTTTACCGGCTCCACCGCCGTCGGGCGGCGGATCGGCGAGCTGTGCGGGCGTCACCTCCAGTCGCCGTGCCTGGAGCTCGGCGGCAAGAACCCCATGGTGATCATGCCCGACGCCGATCTCGACCTGGCCGTCGAGGGCGCGCTGTTCTCCGGGTTCGGCACGGCCGGGCAGCGATGCACCTCGCTCGGCACCGTCCTGGTGCACGAGTCCGTGCACCAGGAGTTCGTCGGCAGGTACGCGCGGGCCGTGGCCGGAGCGAGCGTCGGCGACCCCGCGGGCGACGTGCTGTACGGCCCGATGCTCGACCAGCGGTTCGCCGACCGCTACGAGGACTACCTCGGCTGGATCGAACCGCACCACACGGTCGTCACCGGTCCCACGGGGCGGATCACCGCCGACAACCCCCGCGCGGGGTTCGACGGCGCGGGCGGGCTGTACTACCACCCGGTCGTCGTGGACGGGGTGCGTCCCCAGGACCGCCTGTTCCTGGAGGAGACATTCGGCCCGATCGTGGGGGTGACGTCGTTCGCCGGCCTGGACGAAGCGGTCGAACTCGCCAACCGACCCGGGTACGGGCTGTCGTCCTCCATCTACACGACCGACCCGAAGTCCGCGTTCCGGTTCCGGGCCGGCATCGGGGCCGGCATGGTGAGCGTCAACAACTCGACCTCCGGCGCCGAGGCGCACCTGCCCTTCGGCGGCAACGGGAAGTCGGGCAACGGCAGCCGCCAGTCCGGGCAGTGGGTGCTCGACCAGTTCACCCGCTGGCAGGCCATGAACTGGGACTACTCAGGCCGCCTGCAGAAGGCCCAGATGGACGTCGCCGAAATCATCCCCGACCTGGACTTCAAGCTTTGACTTCCTCCCCACGCCTAAAGGCGGGGGAGTCCAACCTTCACAGGTCGGGGTTCCTGCTTCCCAGGCGACCGCACCCGGGAGGGCCCGGAGTGTCTGACGTCACCTCCACAGGCGGACACGGCAAGACCTGCCGCCAGGATGTTCTTCGCGGCGTTGACATCCCTGTCGTGCCGGGTGCCGCAGCCCGGGCACGTCCAGTGCCGGGTGGACAGGCAGTCTCCCGTCACCCGGGGGAATAGTTGAATCATCAACTTCTGTTGTGAGGAGTATTCTACGCCAGAGCGGCGCCACACCGGGAGGCCCACCCTCGCGGCCCACGCCGCCATCCCGAAGGAGGGACCATGCCTGCCGTAACTGTCGACAACCCCTTGACCCTGCCGCGCGTGGCCGCGTCGGCGGATGCCGTGGCTCGTCCCGTGCTGGCCGTGACGACCGCGCCGAGCGGATTCGAAGGTGAGGGTTTCCCCGTCCGTCGGGCGTTCGCGGGGATCAACTATCGGTACCTGGACCCGTTCATCATGATGGACCAGATGGGTGAGGTGGACTACCAGCCTGGGGAGCCGAAAGGGACCCCGTGGCATCCCCATCGTGGCTTCGAGACCGTCACCTACATCATCGACGGGATCTTCGACCACCAGGACTCCAACGGCGGCGGCGGCACCATCACCAACGGCGACACCCAGTGGATGACGGCCGGCTCCGGTCTGCTCCACATTGAGGCGCCGCCGGAGCACCTCGTCATGTCGGGTGGTCTCTTCCACGGTCTGCAACTGTGGGTGAACCTCCCGGCGAAGGACAAGATGATGGCCCCGCGGTACCAGGACATCCGCGGCGGCCAGGTCCAGCTGTTGACCTCCCCCGACGGCGGGGCGCTACTGCGCGTCATCGCCGGTGAGCTGGACGGCCACGCCGGTCCCGGCATCACGCACACGCCGATCACGATGATCCACGCGACGCTGGCGCCGGGCGCGGAGATCACCCTGCCGTGGCGCGAGGACTTCAACGGCCTCGCGTACGTGCTGGCCGGGCGCGGGTCGGTGGGCACTGAGCGGCGTCCGATCCACCTGGGCCAGACCGCTGTCTTCGGCGCCGGCTCCTCGCTGACCGTCCGCGCGGACGAGAAGCAGGACGCCCACACTCCGAACCTGGAGGTGGTCCTCCTCGGCGGGCAGCCCATCCGCGAGCCGATGGCGCACTACGGCCCGTTCGTCATGAACACCCAGGAAGAGCTTCAGCAGGCGTTCGAGGACTTCCAGAAGGGGCGACTGGGCACGATCCCGGCCGTGCACGGGATGTCTGAGGGCGGACTGTAGGGCTCGCCAGGACCATATACGGACGAGTCCCGTCAGGAATCGGGAGCGGCTAGTCTGCCCCCATGCCTACCGCACTCATCACGGGCGCGACCGCCGGTCTCGGCGCCGCCTTCGCCCGCAGGCTCGCCGCCGACGGCTTCTCGCTGGTCCTGGTGGCCCGAGACGGCAAGCGCCTCGACGCGACGGCCCGCACGCTGCACCGCCGGTACGGCGTGCGGGCCGACGCGCTCGCCGCCGACCTGTCGGACGAGAAGGGCGTCGCGGCGGTGGAGGACCGGCTCGGCGAGGGCGTCGACCTGCTGGTCAACAACGCCGGGTTCGCGCACGGCGGCGAGGCCCTCGAGGTGCCGGTGGCCGAGGAGGTCACGATGCTGCGCGTGCACTGCGAGGCGGTGCTGCGGCTCACGCTGGCCGCGCTGCCGGGCATCCGCGCGCGCGGCCGCGGCGGCGTCATCAACGTCGCCTCGGTGGCGGCCTTCATCGCGGACAGCACCTACAGCGCGTCCAAGGCGTGGGTGGTGAACTTCAGCGCGGGGCTGGCGGCCAAGGTGCCGGAGCCGCGCGTGCGCGTCATGGCGCTGTGCCCCGGCTTCGTGCGGACGGAGTTCCACGAGCGGGCGTCGATCGACACCTCCGGCATCCCGGACTTCCTGTGGCTGTCGGCCGACCGCGTGGTGGACGCCGCCATGCGCGACTTCGCCCGCGGCGTGACGGTCAGCGTGCCCGACGCGCGGTACAAGGTGATCTCGGCGGTCGCGCGGCACGTGCCGCTCGGCGTGATCGACCGCGTCTCCTCGCTCATCGGCCGCTGAAGCCGCGTCGCCCAAAGCGTCGCCCAAAGCGCCACACAAGCGCCGGCCAACCACCACCCAGGCGCCGCCGCCACGCCGTCCGGACATCACCGCAGGTCATCACGGGTTCTCCCATCACGCGGGCGACACGCGCGCACGCGGCGAATGATCGTCGCGGCGCGCGCGGACGCCTACAGTCTGGCCACGTAGCCGAACTACGGGGGGTCCTGACATGGGCGACAAACTGGTGGTGATCGGACAGGGGTACGTCGGCCTGCCGCTCGCCATGCGCGCGGTGGAGGCGGGGTTCGACGTCGTGGGGCTCGACGTCGACGCCTGGAGGGTGAAGCGGCTAAACGCCGCCGAGTCCTACATCGAGGACGTCGGCGACGACGTGCTGGCGGAGGCGCGCCGCTCCGGCCGGTACCTCGCCGCAACCGACTACTCGCGGGCGGCGGACTTCGACGTCTGCGTGATCACGGTGCCGACGCCGCTGCGCGACGGCGTCCCGGACCTGCGGCACATCACCGAGGCCGGCCGCTCCATCGCGCCGTTCGTCCGGCCCGGGGCGACGGTCGTCCTGGAGTCGACGACGTATCCGGGCACGACGGAGGAGCACCTGCGCGGCGTGCTGGAGGAGGGTTCGGAGCTGCGCACGCCCGAGGACTTCTCGCTCGGGTACAGCCCCGAGCGCATCGACCCGGGCAACCCGCGCTGGCGCCTGGAGAACACCCCGAAGATCGTCTCGGGCATCGACCCGGCGTCGCTGCGCAAGGTGCAGGACTTCTACGAGCGCATCGTGGAGCACGCCGTGCCGGTCTCCTCCCCGCGGGTGGCCGAGCTGTGCAAGCTTCTGGAGAACACCTTCAGGCACGTCAACGTGGCGCTGGTGAACGAGCTGTCCATCTTCGCCGAGCAGCTCGGCATCGACGTGTGGGAGGCCATCGACGCGGCCTCGACCAAGCCCTTCGGCTACATGCGGTTCACGCCGGGGCCGGGCGTGGGCGGGCACTGCCTGCCGATCGACCCGTCGTACCTGTCGTGGAAGGTCAAGCGGAGCCTGGGGCACAACTTCCGGTTCGTCGAGCTGGCCAACGACATCAACGACCACATGCCGGACTACGTGGTGCACCGGCTCTCGCTCTCGCTGAACCGGCAGGGCAGGCCGATGCTGCGCAGCAAGATCCTCGCCCTCGGCCTGGCCTACAAGAAGAACACCGGCGACATCAGGGAGTCCCCGGCGATCGAGGTGGTCAAGGCGCTGATCAAGCTCGGCGCGGAGGTCAAGGCCGCCGACCCACACGTGGACGCCCATCCGCTGCCCGGCGGGCTCTCGCTGGTCGAGGCGACGGCCTGGGAGATGGCGCAGGCGGACATGGTGGTCGTCCTCACCGACCACGACCGCTTCGACTACGAGATGGTGCAGCGGGCCGCCGCGTATGTCTTCGACACGCGCAACCGGTGCAGGGGCCCCAACGTCGAGCGCCTGTGATCCTGCGGGCGGGCGGGTACGGCGCGGGATAAAAGGCCGGTAAGAAGATCGCCGCCTGAGGGCGTCCGGGCCTGTTCCGGCAGGTCAGGACCCCTAGCTTTCGCCCATGACGACGAATCCGCCGGCCGGCGCCACCGCGCGCGGCCGGATCGCGCCGGCCGGTGGTCCCTCACCGGCCGGCACCGTGGCGCCGCCGCGGCCCGCGCCATCGGGCCCTCCGGCCGCGCCTTTCTCCCGGCGAGGGCGCCTGGGAGGTCCGGCGCGCCGCCTTCTGACCTCCCGATGGGTCCCCGGCGTCGTGGCGGGCGGCTTTCCCCTCGCGGTCCTCGCCCACTACGGCGTCTCGGCCCGGGACCTGGCGTTCTTCTGCGTCTATCTGGCCGTGTGCGTCGCGGTGCCCGGGACGCTGCTGGTGCGGGCCGCGTACCGGGGACGCCGCACGCTGCCCGAGGACCTCGCGCTCGGCCTCGCGACCGGCTACGCCGCCGAGATGTTCGCCTACGTCCCCGCGCGGGCGTTGGGCGCGCCCCTGCTCGTCCTGGCGTGGCCGGTCGCGGTGTACGCCGCGTTCCTGCTGGTCCCCCGGCTGCGCCGGTTCTGGAGGGCGTGCCCGCGCCGGGACGCCGCACCGTGGCAGCGGTGGTTCGCGGCCGGGACGGTCGTGTACCTGACCGCATGGAGCGCCTTCATCTGCTTCCGGGTCACCGCGCCGACCTGGCCGGAGGCGGGCTGGTCCCACGTCGACCTGCCGTTCCATCTGTCCCTGGTCGGTGAGCTGAAGCATCACATGCCGCCACAGCTCCCCATCGTCGCCGGCGAGCCGCTGAACTACCACTGGTTCGCCTACGCCCACATGGCGGCGTCGAGCTGGATCACCGGGGTGGAGCCGCTGACGCTGGTCACGCGCCTGTCGGTGCTGCCCATGCTGGTGGCCTTCGCGGTCATCGTCGGCATGACGGGCCGCCGGGTCATCGGCTCGGCGACCGGGGGCGCGATGGCCGTGGCCGGGACGCTGCTGGTGGCGGCGCCGAGCCTGTACGTGAACGCCAACGGCCTGATGCGCTGGACCGGCGTGCTGCACGTGCCCTGGAACAGCCCGACGCAGACCTTCGGCGCCCTGCTGTTCGCGCCCGTGATGCTGCTGCTCGCCGACCTGCTCGCCCGTCCGGGAGGGGGCCGTGCCCGGTGGGCGCTGCTCGCCGTGCTGCTGGTGTCCGTCGCGGGGGCCAAGGCTCCGTACCTTCCCCTGCTGGCGTCGGCCCTGGCGTTGGTGACGGCCGCCGAGGGGGTGCGGTCGCGCCGTCTGCCGCGCACCGCGCTCACGGCGCTCGGCATGACGGCGGGCGCCCTGGCGTTCGCGCAGGTCGTGCTGTTCGCGGGGGCCCGGGGGGGGATGACGATCGACCCGCTGTCGGTGGTCCGCGCGACGTGGGCGGAGCTGGCGGGACGGCAGGCCACCGCCGGGCTGGTGGCGGGGTTCGCCCTGGTGTACGTGATGTGCTGGGGCGTGACGTGGTGCGGCGCGCTCGGGCTACTCGCCCGGCCCCTGCTGCTCCTGCGCCCCGCCGTGACGCTGATGCTCGGCCTGTCGGCGGCGGGGGCCGCGCTGATGCTGCTGCTCGGCAGCGCGGGCGACCTCAACCAGGGGTACTTCCTGCAGTCGTGCTACCCGTACCTGGCTGTGCCGGCCGCGTACGGCCTGGTCACCGCCGTACGCAAAGGCCGGCCGGGCATCCGGGCGATCGTCGTCGCGGCGGTCGCCGGGACGACCGTGGCGAGCGTGGTCCGCGTGGCGTGCGGCGTCCAGGTCCCGCTGCCGCCCGGAGAGCGGAGCGTCGGCCTGTTCCTGCCGTTCGCCGTCCTGCTCATCCTGATCGGCGCCGCGTCGCTGGTGGCCGCGTCCCTGACGGAACCGAGGCGCGCGGCCACCTGGGCACTGCTGGTCGTGGCCGTCTCGGCGGCCGGCGTGCCCGCCGCCTGGCAGGCGCGCGTGCTGACCCATCTGAGCCACGGCGCGGACAGCAACCTGAACGCGGCCGACCACCCCACGCCCGAGCAGATCCCGCGCGGCGCGCTGCGGGCGGCGCGGTGGCTGCGCGCGCATTCGGGGCCGGGCGACCTGGTCGCCACGAACGCGCACTGCCGGTGGGGGTACGAGCGGCCGTGCGACAGCCGCCACTTCTGGGTTTCGGCCCTGACCGAGCGGCGCGTGCTCGTGGAGGGCTGGGCCTACACCGCCGCCAACCTGGACCGGGGAAGGCTCGACCTGCCGTTCACCGAGCGGCCCTTCTGGGACGCCGCGCGCCTGCGGGCCGGCGACGCCGTCTTCGAGGCGCCCTCGGCGCGGGCGGTCGCGGCGCTGCGCGAGCGGTACGGCGTGCGCTGGCTGGTCGCCGACGAGCGGCTCCTGGGCCGTCCGGAGGAGGTCGGGCGCTTCGCGTCCCTCCAGGTGCGCTACGGCGACTACGCGGTCTACCGGATACCGGGCTGAGGGCCGTCAGGCACGCCCTCCCGAGCGGCGCTTCAGCGGCCGCCACCACGCCTGGTTGGCCCCGTACCAGCGCACCACCTCGGCGAGCCCCTGGTCGAACCCGGCCAGGGGCTCGTACCCGATGGACCGGATCTTCCCGCTGTCGACGGCGTACCGCCGGTCGTGCCCGGGACGGTCCTCGACGTGGTCCACCATGTCCCAGCCGGCGCCGCAGGCGTCCAGCAGCCGGCCGACCAGCTCGCGGTTGGTGAGCTCGACGCCGCCCCCGACGTTGTACACCTCGCCCGGCGACCCCTTCTCCAGCACGAGCTGGATCGCCCGGCAGTGGTCGTCGACGTGCAGCCACTCGCGGACGTTGAGGCCGTCGCCGTACAGCGGCACGCGGTCGCCGTCGAGGAGGTTGGTGACGACCAGCGGGATCAGCTTCTCGGGGTACTGGTAGGGGCCGTAGTTGTTGGAGCAGCGGGTCACCCGCACGTCCAGGCCGTAGGTGCGGTGGTAGGCGCGGCACAGCAGGTCGGCGCCCGCCTTGGCGGCGGAGTAGGGCGAGTTGGGCAGCAGCGGCTCGTCCTCGTCCCACGCGCCCTCGGCGATCGAGCCGTACACCTCGTCGGTGGAGACCTGCACGACGGTGCGCACCCCGGCGTCCAGCGCGGCCTGCAACAGGGTCTGGGTGCCGAGCACGTTGGACACCACGAAGTCCGCCGCGCCGGTGATCGAGCGGTCGACGTGGGTCTCGGCGGCGAAGTTCACCACCACGTCGTGCCCCGGGACGACCCCGGCGGTGACGCGCGGGTCGGCGATGTCGCCGTGGACGAACGTGAAGCGCGGGCTCGCGGACACGGGGGCGAGATTGGCCGGGTTGCCCGCGTAGGTGAGCTTGTCGAGGACGGTCACCCGCGCGTCCTCGTAGCCGGGGTAGGCGCCGGTCAGCAGGTCGCGCACATAGTGGGAGCCGATGAACCCGGCCCCGCCGGTGACGAGGATCTTCACACGCTCACCTTCATTTCGCCCGCGTCCCTCCGCCGAGCCGGCGACGGGACGCCCGTCCCGATCATGACGGGCTCAACCTACGCCGGGGCGGAACCGCGGGCCCGCGCCCTCTCGCGCCTTTGCCGAAACGCGTTCGACACCTTGCCGCGCCCAGGGGTGGGTACAGGGGTGGGCCCAGCGGTGGGCACCGTCAGCTGGTGCTGAAGAGCACGTCGACCCAGTAGTTGGTCATCTGGAAGGTCTGGGTGGGGAACACGTTCGTCGAGCTGTACGCGTAGACGCCGTTCGGCCCGTCCGTGCCGCTGGCGAGGGCGGTCAGCGGGGGGTTCACGTACGACGTGGTGAAGAACGGCCGGTTCGTCGCGTAGTTCCCCGACGGCGCGAGGTAGGAGGCGACGTAGGTCGTGCCGGCGGTGATCGGGACGGGGTTCGCGAAGGTCACCTGCTGCCAGCCGGACGATGTCTCGTTGGTGAAGGTGGCGCTGGCGAGCAGTTGACCCGTGTTGCTCCACAGGCTCCCGATGTGCGTCCCGGTGTTCCCCGCGCCCTTGTAGAACCGGATGCCCTTGATCACGCCGTTGACCGATGACCGGATCTTCACCCCGAGCACCACCGACTTGGGGTCGGGCCAGGACGGGTTCGCCGGGACCGTCGAGTCGTTCCACAGGCTGCTGGTCACGGGCTGCACGAAGATGACGTCCGTCCAGTAGTTGGTCGACTGGTAGGTGCTCGTCGGGAAGGTCGTGCTCGCCGCGTACGTGTACACCCCGTTGCCGCCGTCCGTGCCGTCCGCGAGGGCGGTGAGCGGCCCGTTCACCACCGCCTGGGTGAAGTACGGCGTGTTCTTGGAGTACATGCCCTGCGGGGCGAAGTACGACGCCACATATGTGGTGTTGGGGGTCACCTGCACGGGAGTGGAGAAGACCACCGACTGCCACCCGTTGCCCGTCTCGTTGGTGAACGTCGCCCGCGCGAGGAGCTGCCCGGTCGAACTCCACAGGTTGCCCACATGCGTGCCGATGTTCCCCGCGCCCTTGTAGAACCGGAGGCCGTTGATCGTGCCCGCGGTCGAGGTGCGGAACTTCACCCCGATCTCAACCGAATTCGGGTCGTTCTGCGCCGCGATGGCGGGCACCGTGCTCGGCGACCAGATGGAGTTGGTGAAGAGCACGTTCACGTTCACCGAAGCCGGCGTCGGCTGGATGTTCCCGCTGTCATCGATCGCCCGCGCCATGATCGTCGCCGGTCCGGCCACGGTGGGCGTCCAGGTGAACTGCCAGGTGTCGCGCCCGATCGCCTGCCGCCAGGTCGCGCCGCCGTCCAGCGACACCTCCATGGCCGCCACGACGCCGCCCCCGGTGTCGGTGGCCGTTCCCTGGATGACGGTGGACACGCCGCTCAGCAGGGACGCGCCGCTCGCCGGGCTCGTGATCGTCGCCACGGGAGGCGAGGTGTCCGTCGAGGGCGTGGCGATGACCAGGCCGGGCTGGATGCTCGCGGGCTGCGCCCCCATGTCCGCCAGGATGTTGACCGTGAACTGCTGCATATCGATGTCCGTGGGGGTGCCCGGCCGGTCGTGGACGGCGTCCAGGCCCCAGGACCATTGGGTGGTGCCGGTGCCCAGCACGAGCGCGCCGCTGCTGTGCTTGTAGAGGGTGAGTTTGTTGGTCGCCACCCCGGCCCCGTAGACGCTGCCGAAGTTCAGCAGGTACCTCTCCGACAGGGCGATCGTGGTCGAGGACATGTTCACCAGCCCGGGGGGCCGGGTGGCGTTGTCCGGCGCCTCGTCCCATTCGTAGCCGAGCACGCCCGCGGGGAACGTGACCATCTGCCCGGGTTGCAGGTTGGCGACGCTGGTGTTCTTCCACTCCCGCAGGCTCGCGAAATCGGCCGGGACGGTGGTCGCGTCGTTGGCGATGCCGTTGACCATGAAAAGGGTGCCGGTCAGGGCGTTCTCCGGCCGGCCGCCGTCCGACGGCGGGGAGAAGCGGGGGTCGCGCCAGGTGCCGGTCCACTGCGGGCTGGGATCGATCTTGGCGTTGGCCAGCGTCTCCTTGTAGCAGACCATCGTGCGGAACGGTGTCGACGTCCCGTCGATGCTGGGCTCCCACCGCGTCTTCCAGAAGATCTCGTTGCCGGAGAAGAAGGCGAGGTTGACCCCATTGTTCCGGGCGTTCTCCACGTTGGTGCGCATCTCGTTGGACCAGTACTCGTCGTGGCCCACCGACATGAACGTCTTGTGCTCCAGCAGCTCGGCCGGGCGCGAGGCGGTGTCGATACTGGTGGTGTAGCTGACGTCGTAGCCGTTGGCCTCCAGCCAGCGGACCATCGGGTACTCGGAGTTGTAGAAGAAGCTCTGCGGCGAGACGTTGGGGTCGCGGGTGAGGATCGGCCGGTCGTAGCTGACCTTGTAGGCGCGGCCGGCGGGCTGGCCGGCGTACAGGCTGTTGCCGCCGTAGGTGTTGTAGGCCTGCCAGGTGGCGTCGGAGGTCTGCATGAGCAGGACGGACCCTCGCGCGTCGTCCCGCACGACGAAGATGATCTGGCTCGCCCCCCCAGTGTCCTGCCGTACCAGTTTGGCTATGTAGACGCCGGAGACGGCGGTCGGCGGCACCACCCACGAGGCCGAGACGGCCCAGTTGCCGCAGTCGACCAGCCCGGTGGTGGAGTCGCTCACGCAGGTCGGCTGCCTCTGCGGCAGCGGGACGGACGGGTTGACCGTCGTGATCTGCCGCGCGCCCATGCCGCCGTAGTAGCCGATGCGGTAGATGTCCAGGCGGTAGTCCGACGAGGTGGTGGCGATCTTGAAGTTCACCGTCTCGCCGTGGTTCACGCTCATCTGGGTGGCGTAGCCCTGGATCGAGGGATCACCCGCGCCGACGATGTCCCACTGACTGGGAGGGTTGCCGGGCAGGCTGTTCTCCAGGCAGATGACCGAGGTCGGCGGGCAGACGGCCGCCGAGGCCGGGCGCCCGCCGTGCGAGCCGGGCGTCACGGCCCATGCCGCTCCGAGCGGGCCCGACGTGGCGAGGACGACCGCCTGGAAGGCGGCCAGCGCCCCGCGAAGCGTCCAGCGCCAAGGCCTTGACATTCCACCAGCATGATCCGCCACGAGCGCTCCCCCTGCGACGATCCGTGGCCGCCCCCGCGGGCCACGCGAAGCCCGTGAGCATGAAGGACGGACACGAAAGCTCGGGCTTCGGCAGGATCGTAAGGTCCCGCACCCGGGTGAACGTCGACGTACTTTCCGTGTCGAGGCAGGTCAACCGATGTTTATCGGTACCACTCCGCCCCTTGACCGCGGCGCCGGAGTTCACCGCAAAAGAAATTCACCGCCCTTTACCGGAACACCGGGCGTGCCCCGCATATCACCTCCAGGGGACGTGATCACAATCAGTGACGGCGGCTACTTATTCATAAGCCGCATCACTCCACATTGGGGATAAAGGATCAATTCATGATACACAGAACTCGTTTTCGGGTTCCGCGGCCGAACACCGGTCGTACCTGGCTGACGGCGGCGCTCACGGCCGTCCTCATCGCGACACCGCTCACCGCGAACGCGGCGCGGCGGGCGCCGGTGAACCTCGGCACGGCCGCCACGTTCGCGGTCCTCGCCGGCACCGCGGTCAACAACAACAACTTGACCGCGGTCACCGGAGACCTGGGCGTGAGCCCCGGCGGCACGGTGACCGGTTTCCCGCCAGGCACCGTGACCGGCACGATTCACGCCGGTGACGCCACCGCCGCCACGGCCAAATCCGACATGGTCGCCGCCTACAACGACATCGCCGGCCGGACGCCGGTCACCACGGTGGCCGCCGAACTCGGAGGGACCACTCAGGGGCCGGGCATCTACACGCCGACCGGCGGCGCGTTCACCATCACCGGGACGCTCACCCTCGACGCCCAGGGCGAGCCGGACTCGGTCTTCATCTTCAGGTCGACCACGCTCACCACGGCGACGGTGAGCAACATCACGCTCATCAACGGCGCGCAGGCCAAGAACGTCTACTGGCAGGCGACCGACTCGGCGACCCTCGGCGTCAACTCCACGTTCCGCGGCACCGTCATGGCGGCCAACACCGCGAGGGCGTTCCCGGGCGCGTCCGTCTTCGGCCGGCTGTTCACCATCAACGCCAACGTCATCTTGGACGGCACCACCAACGGCCCGGCGACCCACATCGCCCTGCCCAACGACCCGCAGACGACGACGGCGCTGACGTCGTCGGGCAATCCCGTCGCGCGGGGCCAGGTGGTGACCTTCACCGCCACGGTGAGCGCGGTCGGCGGCTCGCTGACCCCCCAGGGCCAGGTGCTGTTCAAGGAGGGGACGACGACGCTCGGTTCCGGCTTCCTCGACCCCTCGGGCGTGACCACCTTCAGCACCTCGTCCCTGTCGGTCGGAACCCATCCGATCCAGGCCGTCTACCTGGGCGGCGACGTCTTCGCCAGCGAGGCGCTCGTGCACTTCGCGCCGAGCAAGTCGGGCATCCTCAACCAGAACATCTCCGCGAGCCTGTGGGACAGCACGGCTACCCCGGCGGTGGCGTCCTATCAGGATCCCAAAGCGGTCGCGCTCGGGGTGCAGTTCCAGGCATCCTCGGACGGGATCGTCAGCGGCATCCGTTTCTACAAGGGGGCGCAGAACACCGGGACCCATGTCGGGAGCCTGTGGACGAGCAACGGGACGCTGCTGGCCAGCGCGACCTTCACCGGCGAGACGGCCTCCGGCTGGCAGCAGGTGAACTTCGCGGCGCCCGTCGCGGTCACCGCGAACACCACTTATGTCGCCAGCGTCACGACCCCCGCGGGGCACTACTCGGTCACGCGCCCGTACTTCACCCTCCAGTACAACAACAATCCGCTGGTCGCACCCGCGAACGGCGGCGTCTACGCCTACGCCGCGACCAACGCCTTCCCGACCAGCACTTTCCAGTCGTCGAACTACTGGGTCGACGTGGTCTTCACGCCCGCCGCCACGTGAGTCGGAGCGCACACGGATGAGCCCGTCCGGTCCCCTTCGCACGAACGCGGCCGGACGGGCCCGCGCCGGCCGACCGGGAGGTCCCCGGCCGACCGGCGCGCCCGATCCCGGCCGGATCTCAGACCTTCACCTGGATTCTGCTGTGGTCACCGACCATGAGTTCGTGGGTGTTGGCGACACCGGCCGCGCGGCTGACCTGGACGTTGCGCCCGATCAGCGAGTGCGCGATCCGCGAGACGCCGTCCACGGAGGAGCCGTCCAGGATGATCGAGTACTCGATCTCGGCGTTGCGCAGCTCGCAGCCGCGGCCGATCGACGTGAAGGGCCCCACGTACGATGAGACGATCTTGGTGTCCGCTCCGATCACGAGGGGCCCACGCAGGACGGAGTTCTCCACCACAGCGCCGGGCTCCACGACCACCCGTCCCGACGTCTCGCTCAGCGCGTCGATCGTGCCGGCGATGTCCGGTTCGACCGCCTCCAGGACGATGCGGTTGCACTCCAGGATGTCCTGCAGCCGACCCGTGTCCTTCCAGTAGCCGCTGACCAGGTGGGAGTGGACGCCGTATCCGTTGTCCACGAGCCACTGGATCGCGTCGGTGATCTCCAGCTCGCCCCGCGCGGACGGCTTGATCGCCCGCACGGCGTCGTGAACGGCGGGAGAGAAGGTGTACACGCCCACGATCGCCAGGTTGCTACGCGGGTGGTCGGGTTTCTCCTGCAACGCCAGGATCTCTCCCTGCGGCCCGAGTTCCGCGACCCCGTAGTACTGCGGCTCGGCCACCGGCGTCAGAAGGATCTGCGCGTCGTAGCCGCCCCGCCCGAACGCGTCGACCAGTCCGGTGATCCCTCCCACCAGGAAGTTGTCCCCGAGATACATCACGAAGGGGTCGTCGGCCAGGAACTCCCTGGCGATCAGGACGCAGTGCGCCAGGCCGTGGGGCGCGTCCTGGGGGATGTAGGTGACCGCGAGGCCGAAATCCGACCCGTCCCCCACGGCCGCCCTCACCTCGTCACCGGTGGTTCCGACGATGATGCCGACATCGGTGATGCCGGCGTCACGGATGGCCTCCAGCCCGTAGAACAGCACCGGCTTGTTGGCGACCGGGACCAGTTGCTTGGCCGAGGTGTGGGTGAGCGGCCGCAGCCGCGTCCCCTTGCCTCCGGCGAGTACGAGTGCCTTCATCGCTCATCGAATCCTTAAGTCACGACCGCCCGCGGTCACGAAACGCCCACAGGCGATTCATCGCATAATTCAGCGGCAGGCTCGTCACCATCAGGATGAACTGCGCCGCCAGTATCGGCAAACCGGCCCATTCCACGAGAACAGGAAGCCCCGCGAGGGACCACGCCAGGAATCCGATGCCCACCGCATAGAAGCGGACATAACCGGCGATCCAGGATTCCTTTCCGCCGGGAAAGACTACCAGCCGGTACCACGGATATACCATCACCACGGTCAGGAAATGGCTTGCCACCACCACGTACAGATAGGGAACGGCGCGACCAAGAAGTCGCAATCCGGCGACCAAGATTACGTAGTAGAGCAGAGCCGTGAGAGCGCCCCCCGCGAGGTATGTGATGAGGTGGCCGCCGGGCATACGGACGAGCCTGGCTATTTTGGGAACGGCACCCCGGTCGAGGCCGATCCGCTGTCTGGTTTCGACCATTCGGATTCCCCCGAACCGATGACGGACGGTCGCGTCCCCAACATCGTAATCGTTATGCGCATCGTGAACGCCGAACAACGGGGGAATTCAATGTCAGTGTCGGTGGTCGTTCCGTGTTATCGCTCCGCGCGCACGCTGCCGAAACTCCTCGACAGGCTCATGATCGTGCTGGACGGCATGTCCGTGCCGTACGAGGTGATCCTGGTGGTGGACGGAAGCCCGGACGACACCTGGGACGTCGCGGCGAGGCTCGCCGACCGGTTCGGGCCCGTGCGCGCCCTTCACCTGTCCCGCAACTACGGCCAGCACAACGCGCTGCTCGCCGGGGTGAGAGAGGCACGGCTGGAGGTCATCGTGACGCTGGACGACGACCTGCAGCATCCACCCGAGCAGATTCCGCTCCTGCTGGCCGCCCTCCACGGCGACCGCCTCGACCTCGTCTACGGCGTGCCGCACGAGGAGGAGCACGGGCCGCTGCGCAGCCTCGCGTCCCGGTCGGTCAAGGCCGCCATGGCGGGCGTGCTCGACGTCCGCACCGCGCGCATGATCAGCGCCTTCCGTGCCTTCCGCACGCACCTGCGCCAGGGATTCGAGGGGCTCACCGGACCGTACGCCTCGATCGACCTCGTGCTCTCCTGGGCCACGACCCGGGTCGGGTCGGTCAAGGTGCGCATGGACCGGCGTGACCACGGGCCCTCCAACTACACCCTCCGCATGCTGTGCCGTCACACCTCCAACATGCTCTTCGGTTACAGCTCCCTGCCGCTCCGCGTGGCCAGTTACCTCGGCTTCCTGGTCGGGGTCGTCGGACTGGTCCTCGGAGCCACCGTCCTGTGGAGCTTCGCCGTGGGCGCCACCACGGTGGCCGGGTTCACCAGCATCTGCTCGATGATCACGCTGTTCTCCTCGGCGCAGCTCATGTCCATCGGCGTCCTCGGGGAGTACGTCGGCCGCATCCACACGAGCGGGATGGGACGGCCGACGTACGTGGTCCGCGAGCGGATCGGTTCCGGCGCGGCGGCGAGCGTCCCGTCTCCGGCGGGCCCCATCGGGCTCACGAGGACGGGATCAGCCCCTTCCGCACCAGATGAACGGTGAGCAGGGTTCGTACCGGCTCGAATCCGTACCTGGCCCAGGCGCGCTGCACACCGGTGTTGTGGCCCTGGGTGGAGATGACCACCTCGGTGCCGCCGCGGGCACTCGCCCGCTCCTCCACGGCCGCGAGGAGGTGCGCGTACCGGTTGCGTCCTCGCTCCCCCGGCACCACGCCGGCCAGGAGGATCTCCGTCGCCGGCCCGTCGTCCGCCACGGTCGCCAGCCCGATCACGCGGCGCTCCCCTTCCCCCGGCCCCGGGCCGTACAGGGCGAGGCAGTCCCCCGCGGCGACCGGCCCCCGGGTCCAGTCCGCGTAGCACTCGCGCAGGTCATACGCCTCGAAGAGCGGATCGGCCCCATAGTGATTGCGGTACCCGGCGAAGATCTCGCCGACCAGCGCGCCCGCCGCCTCCGGGTCACGAAGCTCCCCCGTCCGCAGGCCCGGCGCCTGCGGCGCCCCTCGCCCTCGTCCCACGGCGAGACGCCAGTAGACCAGGGAGTCCGCCAGCAGAACGGTGCGGCCGGTGGTGAGCAGCTTCGCGAACCAGTCGATCCGCTCCGCCGGGTACCGAAGGACGATCACATCGGCTGCCGACTCCAGGATCGCCGCGCGCACCGGCGCGAACGACGGGTCGCTCTCGCCGCGCACCGTCAGCCGCTCGACCGGCCGTCCGAAGCGCGCGGATTCGAGCGGGGACGCCAGCGTCCGCACCGCCAGTACCTCCCGCGGGCCCATCAGGAGACCCGGTAGGAGGTCACCGCGTCGATCACGCGCCGCAGTTCCCGTTCCTCCAGGCCGGGGTACAGCGGGAGCCGGACCTGCCGGTCGGCGACGCTCTCCGCGACCGGGCAGCCGCCCGGGGCCGTCCGCCCGTACCTCTCCCCGGCCGGCGAGTTGTGCAGCGGGAAATAGTGGAAGACCGCCTGTACGCCGTGCCCGGCGAGGTGGCTGATCAGCGCCTGACGGTTGGCCATGTCCGGAAGCAGTAGATAGTAGATGTGCGCCGGGTGGGCGCATTCCGGCGGGACCACCGGGCGCGCGACCCCGTTGTCGTGAGCCCACGCCGCCAGGCTCTCGTGGTAGGCCCGCCACACGTCCTGCCGCCGCCGCTGGATCTCGCCGAACGACTCCAGCTGTGCCACCAGCTGTGCCGCGAGCGGCTCGGCCGGCATGAAGTTGGAGCCCACATCGACCCATCGGTACTTGTCCACCTGGCCGCGGAAGAACTCCCGCCGGTTGGTGCCCTTCTCCCGGATGATCTCGGCGCGCCAGGCGAGGTCGTCGTCGGCGACCAGCAGCGCGCCTCCCTCGCCGCACTGCACGTTCTTCGTCACGTGGAAGCTGAGCGCGCCGAGGCTTCCGAAGGTGCCGAGCGGCCGATCCCGGTAGGACCCACCCAGTCCGTGCGCGTTGTCCTCGACCAGCGCCAGGCCGTGGCGCTCCGCGAGCTTGGTGATCCGGTCCATCTCACAGCCGACGCCGGCATAGTGCGTGACCACGATGGCGCGGGTCCGCCCGGTGATCGCGGCCTCGATCCGCTCCTCGTCGATGTTGAGGGTGTCGGGACGGCAGTCCACGAACACCGGGACCGCGCCGCGCAGCACCCACACGCTCGCCGTGGACACGAAGGTGTACGACGGGACGATCACCTCGTCGCCCGGGTCCAGGCCGAGCAGGAGCGTCGACAGGTCCAGGGCCGTGGTCGCGGAGGTGGTGAGGACCACGTGCCCGGCTCCCGTGATCTCCCGCAGCAGCCGGGCGGCCCTCTCTCCGAACGGCCCGTATCCGGAGGACAATTTTCCGTGCATGGCCTCCGTAACATAGCCGAGCTGGTTTTCCGCGACGAATGTCCGGTGGTACGGGATCGCCGTCATATCTGTTGTGCTCACGAAAAACAATGAACACCGAGGCGGGCCGGAGTCGCACCGCCGAATGACCGCGCTTTGGCAAGTCCTTGCTCAAGCAGTCACCGGCCCTTCCACGCGGTGTCCGCCGGCCAAGTGACAGCGAACGGGCATATCACGCGTCGCACTCCAAAAGGCCGAATGCGACGAACGGCCGGAGGCGCCGCACCGGAGCGCGGCGGGCCGGTATCGGCGCGCCATTTCGATATGCTGGCCGAATTCAGGCCCGATGCCCTCGCCGAAAATACGGCTCGGCACGTCCGCATCGCGGTCGACGCGAGCCGGAGGTCGGAAATGAGCACCAGCCCGGGCGGAGTGGCGGCCGCCGGATGACCGGCGCGGCGAGGGCCCTGGTCCACACCATCGCTGCCCGGGGGGTCGTGACCGCCTCCTCGGCCGTGATCAGCGTGATCACCGCGCGCACCCTGCTCGCCGAGGGGCGGGGAGAGTACGCGGTGCTGATCGCCATCGCCTGGGCCGGCCTGGTACTCGGCGGGCTCTCGGCCGAGCAGGGGCAGGTGGTCCTGTGGGCCGACGCCGGGCTCCGTCCCGCGCTGACGGCGAACGCCCTGGTGCTCGGCATCCTCATGGGCGTGCTGACCGCTCCGGCCGTCGGTGCCGCCATGCTCCTTTCCGGATGGAGCGGCTCCTGCGCCGCCGTCATGCTGGCGGCCGTCCCGATCCTGATCGTGTGGGAGTACCTCTGCGGCATCGCGTTGCTGCGGGACAGGGCCCGCATCCTGAACAACGGCACGATGATCGGCTGCCTGGTGTGGTGCGCCTCGGTGATGGCCGCCGCGATGGCGGGATGGCTTACGGCCAAGGTGGCCTTCGCCCTGTGGGCGGCTTACGAGCTGGTCACCGTCGTCTACTTCGTGCACGCGCTCCGGCCGCGGCTGAGGGATTTCGACCACAGGCCGGCCCGTCGCACCGTGGGCGTCGGGCTGCGTTACCACCTCGGCCTCGTCTCCACGCAACTGCTTCCCCGGGTGGACGTGCTGATGGTGAGCGCGTTCTCCTCCACCGGCCAGGCCGGGCTCTACGCCGTCGCCACCACGCTCGCCGACCTGGCGCGCATACCGGTCGAGGCCCTGGTGAAGGTCGCGATGCCACGGCAGGTGGAGGGAGACCACGAGCGCGCGGTGGAGGTGACGCTGCGCGCGGTGCGCGCGGCCTTCGTCATGGCGCTGGTCACGGCCGGCGGCCTATGCGCGCTGGCGTCCGCGCTCGTCCCGCTCGTCTACGGGGACGCGTTCCGCGGAAGCGTGCTCCCCTTCCTCTGCCTCGCGCCCGGGATCGTGTCGGCGAGCGTCGCGCGGCCGATCTGGATCTTCCTGCTGCGCCTGGACCGGCCCTGGGTGGTCACCTCCATGTCGGTCGGGGCGCTGGTGCTGGACGTGACGCTCAACGCGCTGCTCATCCCCCGCTGGGGCGCCACGGGGTGCGCGGCCGTGACCGGCGTCGTGCTGACCGTGCTGGCCGGCACGCAGTGCGGGTGGTTCCTGCGGGCCACAGGAACGCCGGCGCGGCGTCTGCTCCCGCGGTGGCCGGAGATCGCCGTCGCGCTGTCGGCGGCGGCACGGGCGGCCGGCGACACCCCTCTCGCCGGGCGCGTCCTGGCCGGCCGGCGCGCCTCACGGGTGCGTGAGCCGGACGCTCACGAGCGGTCCGGCAGCCGGTAGACGGCGTAGTCGCCGGACCGGAACCGCAGGCCGGCGAGGGCGTCCAGAGAAGAGCCGGGACCGGTGAGGCGCAGGTCGACCAGCAGCCAGCGAACGTGGTACCGGTCGCGCAGCAGGCCGAGGGAGGCCGCGGTGGGGGTGTTGACGGCGGCGTCGTTCAGGCGCAGCAACTCCTGGTCCCAGAAGGGCGGGTACCGGTAGTCCTGGCCCGGCCGCCACCGGTCGTTCGCCCGGGTGGTGTAGCGCCAGCCCTCGACCAGAACGCGCCGCTCCGTAAGCGCGGCCGCCCAGAACTGACCGGCGTCGCACGGGTCCCGCCGTCCCCAATGGCAGTGGGAGTTGGTGGCGACCAGGTCATCGGGGGCGGAGTGGTCGCGCAGCCAGCGCGCCGCGGCCAGGGCGCCCTCCGGCACCGCGTCGGACTCCGACGCCACGGCATGGCCGACCTTGCCGAGGCCCTTCGCCGCGACCTTACCGGGAAGCCACAGCATCAGGCCGTATCCGCAGGCCGTGAGGCCGACGCCGGTGGCGGCGGCGGTCAGCAGGGCCGTGGCGCGAAGCCGTCCGATGGTCACGGCCAGCACGGCGCCGGCCAGGCCGATGCCGGCGAGCACGGTGAGGTAGGGCAGGAACAGGGTGATGGCGGGCCGGCCGGGAGCGAGGGGGACCGTCACGTGCCAGGCGAAGGCGACCAGGCAGACGCCCAGGACGGCGGTCACCAGGGCGCAGGCGGTCGCCCACGCGGGAACACGCGCGCGGCGCAGCAGGACGCGGGCGCCGTAGACGCTGACGATGACCAGGTAGGGGTAGACGGCGAACAGGAAGAAGAACTGGCTGTAGCCGGGGTGGTGGAAGAGCAGGGTGACCGCGTGCCCGGCGGCGGCCATGGCGAGCATGAACACCACCGCGGGCCGGGCGAGCAGCCGCCGGTCCGCCAGCAGCCCGGCGGCTCCGCACCAGGCGAACGCCAGGCACAACGCCAGCAACGCGCCGACGCCGAGCAGCCAGAGCGGGCCGGCGCCGGGCTGCCCGCCGAGTTCCTGCCAGCGCTGGCGCATGGCGGAGACCGGAGACAGAAGGATGCCTTGGCGGGCTTGCCCGAACAGCACGAGTTGGGCGTAGACCGTGCAGGCCAGGGTCATCGCCGCCGCGAGCAGGCCGGGCCACCGGGGCCCTCGCCGCAGCGCGGCCCCGACCGCGATCATCGCGACCAGCCCGGCCAGCAGCAAGGGCAGGAAGACCGCCTTGGCCCCCATCACGGCCACCATCAGCACGGCGGCCACCGTCCAGAGCCCGGCCCGCGACGGTACCCTCAGCGCCTGCGGCCCGGCTCGCCCGGTCAGCTGGTCCAGAACGAGAACGGCCAGCGCGGCGAACAGCAATGCGCCGAAGGTCTGCGTGGGACTGCGCCAGGCGGTCGACTGGACGCCGCCCCAGCCGAAGACCATGGTGGAGCTGAGGTACAGGCTCGGCGTGCCCACGAACACGGTGCCGGCCAGCACCGGCGCGGTGATCCCCCATGACCCGGCGACCCGCCGCGCCGTCATCGCGATCAGCACCAGGAACGCGGCCAGCATGGGCAGCACCGAAAGCCGCAGCACCAGGACGACAAGCTCCACCCCGGTGACCCAGCTCGATGCCGCGACGTGCGCGTAGGCGAACCAGTGATACAGCAACGGCTCGCCCGCCACCATCGGCGTCCGCGGCGGCACGTGGTGCTTCAACTCCGCCGCCAGCGCGAGATGGAACGGCTCGTCGTAGTCGCCCGCCCCCATGGCCGGCCAGCTCAGGGGGTTGTTACGGAAGAACGGGACGGCGCTCCACACGGTGAGCCCGGCGAAGGCGGCCGCGATCGCCCATGATGACCGGAGCGGCGCGCGGACCCGCGCGCCGCTCCGCCAGAACCGCCGCAGCCCGGGAACCAGGAGGAAGACCAGGTAGGTGGCGACCGGCCATGCCAGGACGAGCCGCGGCGCCCCGAGCGCGCGGGCGGGGATGTAGGTGAGGACCTCGAGGGCGTATCCCACCACCAGGCCGAGCGCGACCTCCTCGGCCACCGTACGCCGGCCCCGGTAGACGGCACGGACCACCAGCGTCCCCGGCAACGCGACACACAGCGCCAGGTACGCGCAGAACACCGCGATGTCCCGGCCCGGGGTCCCGAACCACGCCGCCATGGCCACGGCCACCAGTAGCCCGAACAGAGCCGGCGACCACACCCGCACCCGGGACGGCCGTTTCGGTGACGGCCCGCGCCCGCCCGGGCGCACCTCCGTCGGCGCGGTGTCGACCAGAAACTCCGACCGGCTCTCGGAGCCGGGGAACGACGAGGTATGGGCCATGCGGCAATTCTGGTCGGCGGGCTCCCGGGGACGCCCTTTCGAATACGCGCCCGACGGTATTGTTGCCGGTTCTTTGCCCGCGACCGCGAATGCCGCCGAAAACGACCGGTCACCGGTGCAGGCGGCAAGACGTTACGGGCGGATTCGGGAGCGCGCGCGGCGAATGGACGGACTCATCACGGAGGAACGGCCGGGGACCGGACGATACTGGCGCCGGACGATCTGGGCCGTCCGGTCAACCGCGACTATGAACATGGCAGCGATTCGGAAACTCGGCCGAAGCGCCGCGGACGGTCGTCCGGTGTGGGTGTACCTATGTTTCTTCGAACGTGCAGCCGCCGTGACACCGGGAGATCGCGTAATGGAAAACAGCCGCTCCATGGCGCGGAGCCAGGTCGCGACGGTGAATCCCGTCGATCCGCCCGGGAGCCTGAACCTCTCCTTTCTCCTCGGCACGGGGCGCTGCGGTTCCACGCTGCTGTACAAGGTGCTGACCCAGCATCCCCTGCTCGGTTTCCCGACCAATCTCGACGATCGGTACGGACGCCTCACGCCACCGCTCCGGCGGCTGGCGGCGGCCGTGCACCGGTGGTCGCGGCCGGGCTTCCCGCCGAAACGGGTACGGCCGAGCGAGGCGCAGGCGGCCCTGACCCGGGAGGTGTCGCCGCTGGTCGTCGACCCGTTCCGCGAGCTGGTGGCGGCCGACGTCACGCCCTGGCTGGCACGGCGGATGAGCTCGTTCTTCGAGGAGCGGGCCGTGCGCGAGGGGGTGGACCACTACGTGCACAAGTTCACCGGCTGGCCGCGCGCCGGCTTCCTCCTTGAGATCTTCCCTCAGGCTCGCTTCGTGCACATTCTGCGGGACGGGCGGGCGGTCGCCAGCTCGTGGACGCGGATGCCGTGGTGGCGGGGGCATCTCGGCCCCTGCGGCTGGCACTACGGGCCGCTGCCGGACGCGTACGCCGAGGAATGGGACCGCGGTGGGCGGTCGATGATCCATCTGGCCGGGATCGGCTGGAAGATCCTCATGGACGCGTACGAGCGCGCCCGGGCGACCGTTCCCCCCGACCAGTGGCTCGAGATCCGCTACGAGGACCTGGTCGACGATCCGCGCAAGCACATGATCATGATCCTTGAGTTCCTCGGCCTGCCGTGGACCTCCCGTTTCGACCACGGCTTCGGCCGTCACAGGTTCGAGAGCAGGCAGGTGGACGCCTTCCGCCGCGACCTCACCCCCGCCCAACTGGCGCTGTTGAACCGTTCTCTCGGCCCGCACCTCGGTGAACGGGGTTACGCGTTCTGACCGCGATATCGGATGTATGCAGGGGGCTCATGATGCAGACCACAGTGAAAAGGCTCAACAGGAAGATCGAGGTCGCGCGACGGCACGGAGCCGACAACGTCGCCAAGGCCCTCGTGGGAAAGGCGGTGCAGTTCCCCCTGTCGCTCATATTCGGCGGCGACCGATGGCACCTGCGGGGATTTCACACCACCAACTACAAGAAGATGGCGGTCGAGCTCGCCCGGACGGTGCCCGGACGGCTGGACGTCGTCGCCGAGGTGGGGTGCGGCCTCGGCGAAATCCTCAACCGGGTTCCGGCCGGACGCAGGCTCGGCTTCGACATCGACCGCGGCGTCATCGCCTGGGCCCGGTTCCTGCAGCGGTCGCGCCGGCCGAGGGCGGAGTTCGCCGTGGGCAGCTTCGACGCGCTGATCAAGCACGATGTCCGGGAGATCGACCTTCTGATCGCGATGGGCTGGTTCCATTACATGCCCGACGAGTGGATCGAGCACCAGACGCGCGCGCTGCTCGCCCTCAAGCGGGTCAGGTACGTGATGGTCGACGAGTTCCCCGAGCAGAAGGGCCGGATCGAGCGCATCTTCGACGGCTTCGGCGTCCGGGTGGACAGGCGTCACGACTGGCAGGACGACAAGCACCTGCTGCTCTACCGCTGCGATGTCTGATCCCCGGCCACCGGCCTCCGCGGCGGGGACCGGACGGAGCGACACCGGGCCGCGGCGGCCCGCCTTCATCATCACGATCGACGTCGAGGAGGACGACGCCTGGAGCGGCTCCGCGACGGGCACGACGCGGAACGCCGCCTTCCTGCCCCGTTTCCAGGCGCTGTGCGACAGGTACGGCCTTCCTCCCACCTATCTGGTCGACTGGACCATGGCCACCAGCCCGGCCTTCCAGGAGTTCGGCCGCGCGGTGCTGGAGCGCGACCGGGGTGAGCTGGGCATGCACCTGCACGCCTGGACCACGCCTCCGATCCTGCCGTTGACCGGGGCGGACCACCGGTACAAGCCGTTTCTGACGGACTATCCGGAGCACGTGATGGCCGCGAAGGTGACGACCGCGACGAGGGTCCTGCAGGACACCTTCCAGATCGCGCCGGTGAGCCACCGTGCCGGGCGGTGGACGCTGGACGAGACCTACGCGCGGATCCTCATCGAGCACGGGTATCTGGCCGACTGCTCGGTGACGCCGCACATCTCCTGGCGCGGCACCTCCGGGGCGCCCGGCGGGCGCGGCCCACGGGACTACACGGCCTTCCCGGAGAAGCCGTACTTCGTGGACCCGGGAGCGCTGCACAGAGCGGGTGGGTCGCCGCTGCTGGAGGTGCCGATGACCATCGTGCCCCGCCGCTACGGCGCCCTGGTGGAACGCACCCGCGCCCTGCTGTCCCGCAGCGGCCCGGCGGGACGCGTGGCGGGCAGGCTCTGGCCTTCGACGACCTGGATGCGCCCGAACGGCAGGAACCGCCGCGAGATGATCGAACTCGCACGGCGCGCGGTGCACTCCGGGCACGATCACGTCGAGTTCATGCTGCACTCCTCGGAGCTGATGCCGGGCGGCAGCCCGTACTTCCGGACCTTCCGGAGCGTCGAGGCGCTCTACGACGACATCGAGTCGCTCTTCGCGTTCGCCGCCGGCGCGTTCGAGGGGCTGACCCTCGCCGGATACCGGGCCCGGTTCGCCGCGAACGCGGGGCGGCCGCCGGAATCCGCGGCCGGGCCGCGACGGACCACATAGGCCACATAAGGGACAGAGGGAGACGCCGTGCGCCCCGTGCACGTCTGCGAAGTGATCAAGTCGCTCGCCAGGGTGGGCGGTGCCGAGGTCCTGCTCACCCGCCGACTGTGCGCGGCTCCCCCGGGCAGGCGCTACACCGTCGTGTGCCTGGAGGCCACCCCAACGCTCTTCCTGGAGCGGCTCCGGCGGCACGGCGTGGCCGTCGTCGACCTCACCTCCTGCCCCCGCCCGCTCAGGATGGCCCGGCTGGCGGCCGTGGTGCGGCGGCTGCGCCCGGACGTGCTCAACGTCCACTCCCCCCTGCCCGCGTCGGTGCTCCGGCCGGCCTCCCTCCTGTGGCGCCACCGGCCGATGCTGGTGTCCACCGTGCACAGCGTCCGGTTCCGCCTGCCGACCCTGCTCCTCGACCGCGCCACCGGGTGGCTGGACCACCACACCGTGGCCGTCTCCCCCGAGGTCGCGCGGAGCGTGACGACCCTGGGCGCGCGCCGCCTGTCGACCCGCGTGCACGGTGTCGACGTGGCGGAGCAGCGCCGCTGGGCGGCGGAGGCGGCGCTGATCAGGAAGGAGTGGGACGTGCCCGAAGACGCCTTCCTGATCGTGCACGCCGGCAACTTCCGGGCCGTCAAGAACCACGGCTTCCTCATCGAGGCGGCGGCCGAGCTGGCGGCCTCTGGGGAGACGCGCGCGACGTTCCTGCTCGCCGGATCGGGCCCGCTGTTCGCCGAGACGGCGCGGCGCGTCGCCGATCTGCGGCTCCCCCGTGTGCGCCTTCTCGGCCACGTGCCGGACGCCGCGCGCCTCATCGCCGCCGCCGACCTGCTGGTGCTCTGCTCCACCTACGAAGGGCTGCCGGTCGTCGTCATGGAGGCGCTCGCCGCGGGCGTTCCCGTGGTGTCCACCCGCGTCGGCGGCATCCCGGACCTCGTCGAGTCCGGCCGCAACGGCCTGCTCGTCCCGCCGGGCGATCCCAAGGCGTTCGCGGGGGCGATCCTGCGGGCGATGCGGCCGGACGTGCACGCCCGCTTGCGCGAAGGCGCGCGCGAGAGCGCGGGGACGCTCGACATCGGGGAGACCGCGAAGTGGTTCGACCGGTTGTACGACGAGGCGCCGCGCCGATCTCAGGTCAAGCCCGCCGGCTGAGCGGCCCGCTCCATCTCCGGCGGGGCCTGCTCCTCAGGAGGCGTCCGCGTCCACGCGAGCGCGCACAGCAGGCTCGTCACCATGACCAGGGGCATCCGCTGGCGGGCGATCAGCCCGATGTTGGCCATCGTGGTGGCGTAGACGAGGGCGCCGGGGATGACGAAGAGCAGGAGGATCAGCAGCATCCTGCGGTCGCCGCGCCACAGCCGGCGGGCGCCGGCCACCCCGAAGAAGAGCAGCACGTACCACACGCACGTGTCGATCTTGCCCAGTTGCAGCGCCAGGCTGCCGGGGGTCCACGGGAACGGGGAGAGCAGCGTGTAGACCAGCTTGGGGCCGAGCGCGCCCCACGCGAGGCCGCCGTCGTCGAAGGCGATGCCCGACCCGTGCCGCCACCCCGACAGGCCGGCGTTGGAGTTCTGCGCGGCCGGCGACTGGGCGTACTCCAGCTGGTTCCGCATCGCCTCGACCGGCTCGCTCTGCATCACGAACTCGAACTGGAACAACACGACCATCGCCAGGGCGGTGAGGGCGACCAGGCTCCGCACCGAGACGACGTGCTTCAGCCCGCTGATCCCGAGGGCCAGCGGGAGCACGCACATGAAGGCCATGTAGGGGCGGACGTTCCACAGCGCCCACAGGAGCGGCACGAGCATGAGCAGCCTGCCGAGGCTGAATCGTCGCGTGAGCGAGACTCCGACGGCCAGGGAGGCCACCACGAGCAGCGCGTTCAGGCCGTCCTTGTAGGTGTCGGAGGTGTGCAGCAGGAAGGCCGGCATGAAGGCCACCACGACGAGCAACCAGAACGCGGCCCGCTCGTCCGCGCCGAGCATCCTCGCGAACCTGTACATGACCACGCACAGCACACAGGCCATCAGGGCCATGAGCGCCGCGGAGGCCAGCGGGGCGGGGCCGTCGCAGATGTATCTGATCAAAGCCAGCAGGTTGCAGTGGAGCGCGGCCCCGTAGAGCCGCCCGGCGCCGCTGACCGTGACGTACGAGATGCCGTCCCGCCTCCACTGGTCGGCGATCTCCTGTGCCCACAGGTCGTACAGGACGTTGTCGCCGCCGTAGTCGAAGAGAGCGCCTCCCCTCAGCGACATGTGGGCGGCCAGGCGGGCCATGAAGGCGACCAGCAGCACCGGCAGCACCCGCTTCGCCGCCGTCGCGTCCAGACCGGCGCGGACGGCCAGGACCAGCGTCGCCGTGATCGCGACGACGATGAGAAATTCCATGAGGACCGGCTCCCCCCGCGCGGTTCGAGATCACACCCGGGGCCGACGGTCGCGGAACGCCCTGGATGAAGGCACTTCGCACGACGCTAGTGCCGGAGCGAGGCGGGAGATCGCCGCGGTCGCCTCGCCTGGCACGACGATGACCCGCACCGTGCGGACTTTTTCCCCCGCCCCGGCGGCCTTCGCGGACCCCGAACGGCTATTTCCCCTTCAATCCACAACTGTGCCACCGCCGGGTCATACGGCGGACAAATACGAAAACCACTGGAACGGATACTCCATCGAGCGGATCGCACCCGCTCCGCCACAAACCGGCCATGAGTGAGTACCGAATAAGGAAACACTTTTGCGGCCACCGCGACGGTGCGGCGAACGGAATAAATGGCGAGCTAGCTTCTTCGACGTGACCAGGCCCACCGCCAAGGAGCGCGCGTGAAGTCAGACGACCGGATCCGAGTCATGGAGATAATCGCGCGGTTGAACGTCGGCGGGCCGGCGACCCAGATATCCGGGTTGATCGAGCGGCTGAACCGCCGTGAATTCGACCACCGCCTGTACACCGGGTACGTCGAGGAGGACGAGGCCGACCATCTTCGGCTGAGCGGCTTCCCCGGGCACCCGGGCGCCCCTCCTGCCGAAGGTGAGCCGGACGGCCCGGCCGCGCGGGTGCACCGGGTTCACGGGCTCGGCCGGGCGATCAGGCCGTCCGACGACCTTCGCGCCCTGGCCCACCTCGTCGCCGCCATGCGCCGCTTCCGGCCGCACGTCGTGCACACCCGGACGGCCAAGGCGGGGGCCCTCGGCCGTCTCGCCTCCCTGTTGTCGGGGGTCGGCTCGGCCCGGGTGCACACCTTCCACGGTCACCTGCTCGACGGGTACTTCACCGGGGTCAAGCGCGCGGCGTACGTGCGTTCCGAACGCCTGCTGGCCTCGGTGTCGCACCGGCTGGTCACGGTCGGGGACCGCGTCCGCGAGGACCTTCTGGCCGCCGGGATCGGCACGCCGGGCCAGTACGTCGTCATCCCCCCTGGTGTCGGCGTCCGCGCGCTGCCGGCCCGTGAGGAGGCCCGGCGGGCCCTGAACCTCCCCCCGGACGCGCCCGTCGTGGCCTTCGTGGGGCGGCTGACCAAGGTGAAGCGGCCCGACCGCCTGCTCGCCACGGCACACGCCGTCCTCGGGTGGATCCCCGGCTGCCGGTTCGTGGTCTGCGGCGGTGGCGAGCTCCGCGAGGAGGTCGAGCTCGCCGCGGCGCGGCTTCCCGGGCCGGTCGTGTTCACCGGCTGGCGCGGCGACACCGGGACGGTCTACGCGGCCGCGGACGTCGTCCTGCTCACCTCGGACAACGAGGGCACGCCGCTCACCCTCATCGAGGCCGGCATGGCCGGCGTGCCGGTCGTGTCGACCCGCGTGGGCAGCGTCGGGGAGGTGGTGCTGGACGGCCGTACCGGTCTGCTCGCCGGCCGTGACCCCGCCGAGCTGGCGGGCCACGTCGTGCGGCTGCTCACCGATCCCGGGCTCGCCCGGACGATGGGCGAGTCCGCCCGCCGGTGGACCACCTCGGCCTTTCCCACCGAACGCCTGGTCTCCGACACCGAGGACCTTTACCGGTCGGTCGCGCGCGGCCGCCGGCCAGAAACCACGGAGGTAGACAGATGAGAGTGCTCGTGACCGGCGGGGCCGGGTTCATCGGCGCGAACCTGTGCCGGGCGCTGGCCGCCCGGCCCGACGTCGAGCGGATCACGGTCCTGGACGACCTCAGCGGCGGGGACCTCGTCAACCTCGCCGGGGTCGACGCCGAGTTCGTGCTGGGAAGCGTCCTGGACCGGCCGCTGCTGGCCGAGCTCGTCGCCGGCGCCACGACGGTGATCCACCTCGCGGCCATACCGTCCGTGCCCCGGTCCCTGAAGGATCCGATGACCTCGCACGCCGTCAACGCCACCGGCACCGTGAACGTGCTGGAGGCGTGCCGGCGCACCAGGCCGCATGTGATCGTCGCGTCGTCGTCCTCGGTGTACGGGGACAGCCCAGAGGCGTTCAAGCACGAGGACCTGCCCACCCGGCCGCTCAGCCCTTACGGCGCCGGGAAGCTCGCCGCCGAGAGCTACACGCTGGCCTACGGGCAGAGCTACGACCTGCGGGTGCTGGCGTTCCGGTTCTTCAACGTCTACGGGCCGCTGCAACCGGCCGACCACGCCTACGCGGCCGTCGTGCCGGCGTTCGTCTCGGCGGTCCTGCGCGGCGAGCCGGTCCCCATCTACGGCGACGGCACGCAGGCCCGGGACTTCACGTACGTCGAATCCGTGACGGGAGTGCTGGCCGACGCGGCGGCCCGGCGCGTGACCAGCCCCGTGCCGGTCAATCTCGCGTTCGGCACGCGCGTCTCCCTCCTGGAGCTGAAGCACACGCTCGCGACCGTGCTCGGACGTCCAGTCGAGGCCACCCTCCTGCCGCCCCGGACCGGCGACATCCGCGACTCGCGATCCTCTCCCCGGCTGCTCGGAGAACTGTTCCCGGACCTGCCGCCCGTCCCGCTGGAGGAAGGGCTCCGCCGGACGGTGGCCTGGTTCCAGACGTTCCTGCGCCCGGTGACGGGCCACGAGATCAACGCGGCCATCTGATGGAACACGGCCACCGAATCGACCACCAAGCACGTCCTCGCACGCTCACAGGAGAAGCCGTGAACGACTCGCCAGGGAAGACCTACCTGATAACCGGCGGGAGCGGGTTCATCGGATCCCATCTGACCGATTCCCTGCTCGCCCGGGGTGACTCCGTGTTCATCCTGGACAACCTGTCGACCGGGCGCCTCGCCAACATCGAACACGTCATCGGCCATCCGCGCCTCCGGTTCGTCCAGGGGTCGGTGCTGGACGAGCTGATCGTCGACGAGCTGGTGCACCGGTGCGACGTCGTCGTCCACCTCGCCGCGGCGGTCGGCGTGAAACTGATCGTCGAGCATCCGCTGCGGTCACTGACGACCAACATCCGCGGGTCCGAGATCGTCATCGAGGCGGCGCACCGCTACCGCCGGAAGATCATGATCACCAGCACGAGCGAGATCTACGGGAAGAACTCCGGCGGCCCGCTCTCGGAGCTCTCCGACCGCGTGCTCGGCAGCCCGGCGGTGGTCAGGTGGGCCTACAGCACGGCCAAGGCGGTCGACGAGATCCTCGCCAACGCCTACCACAAGGAACGCGACCTGCCGACCGTCATCGTGCGGCTGTTCAACACGGTCGGGCCGCGGCAGAGCCCCGCCTACGGGATGGTCATCCCGCGCCTCATCCGGCAGGCGCTCGGCGGCACGCCGCTCACCGTCTTCGGGGACGGCACGCAGACCCGGTGCTTCGCCCATGTGGCGGACGTGGTGGTCGCGCTGCAGGAGCTGCTGGACCGCGAGGAGGCGATCGGCGAGACGTTCAACGTCGGCGCCTCGCACGAGGTCACCATCCTGGAACTGGCCAAGATGATCATCGAGCTGACCGGGACGACCAGCGGGATCGACAACATCCCGTACGCCGAGGCGTACGAGACGGGCTTCGAGGACATGACCCGCCGGGTCCCCGACACGGCGAAGCTGCACGCCCTCACCGGATGGACGCCGCGGCGCTCACTCCTCGACATCCTGCGGGAGACCATCGTCGAGGCCCGCGGCGAGCTGGTGACGTCGCTGAGATGAACGCGTTGACCATCCTCGTGACCGGGCTCGCCGGTTTCCTGCTCACCACGCTCGCGACGGGGCCGCTCGGCCGGCTCGCGACGCGCTGGGGACTCACCGACCGCCCGGGCGGATACAAGGCGCACGCCCGCCCGATCCCCTACCTCGGGGGAGTCGCGATCATGCTGGGCACCATCGCTCCCGTGATCGTCATCGTCGGCCTGAACGATTTCACGCTGGCCGTGGTGATCAGCGCCGCCGTGGCGGTGGCGCTGCTCGGCCTGATCGACGACATCGCGCCGCTCTCCCCCCTCACCCGGCTCGGCGTCGAGTCGGTGGCGGCGGGCGGGGTCGTGCTGAGCGGGATCCAGGCCCCCGTCACGGGCGGCTGGCTGGACGTCCCTCTGACGATCCTGTGGATCGTCCTGATCACGAACTCGTTCAATCTGCTGGACAACCAGGACGGCGCGCTCGGCGCCATCACGACGGCGGGGGCGGCCATGCTCGCCGTCACGGCCTTCGCCGCCGGCCGGCCGATGATCGGCATGCTGCTGACCGCGCTCTGCTGCGCCGGACTGGGATTCCTGCTGCACAACTGGGCGCCGGCCAGGGTGTTCATGGGCGACTCCGGCTCGCTGTTCATCGGCTTCGTCCTCGCCTGCTCGGCCACGGCGGTGGTGACGGACCACGGCCTCGACCAGGTGATCGGCAGTCTGCTCCTGCCCACCTTCGTCGCCACGATCGACACCGGGGTGGTCCTGCTGTCCCGGGCGCGCGCCGGACGTCCCTTGCTGCTCGGCGGCACCGACCACCTGTCCCACCGCCTCAACGCGCTCGGCTTCGGCGTCCGGCTCACGGCCGTCGTCCTGGCCGGCGCCGCGGCCGTGTCGGGCGCGCTCAACCTGGCGATGACGCTGAATCTCACCTCGCCCCTCGTCACCACGGTCGCCGCCGTCGCCGCGGCCATCGTGCTCATCGGAATCCTGCAGAAAGCGCACAGCCCGGTGCCGGGCCACGCCGGCGAACCTGCCGTCAGCATCACTGAAAGGCGTTAATCAGGTGCAAGGTCTCTACTACCTCCGGCTCATGCGCGCGCATTGGGCGGTCATCGCGCTGACGCTGATCGTCTCCGCCGCCGCGGCCATGGCCATCACCGCCAACACGCCGCCGAAGTACGAGGCACAGATCAGCATGCTGGTGACGGGGTACGACAAGGAGGGCAGTCTCGCCACCGCCATCCAGGCGGGCGCGCTCTCCCAGCAGCGGGTGCAGTCGTACGCGAACCTCGTGCCCAGCCGGCGGGTGGTCGGCCAGATCACGAGCCCGGACGACGTCGGGCGCGTCCAGGCCGCCGTCAAGGCCGAGGCCATTCCCATGACCACCCTGATCAGGGTCACCGTCACCGACAAGGATCCCGCCCGCGCGGCACTGCTGGCCAACAAGCTGGGCGTGGCGTTCCCTCGGGTGATCGGCCAGCTCGAGCGCCCCAGCCGGTCGAGCCCTTCCACGGTCAAGGTGACGGTGGTGGACCAGGCGAGCGTCCCGGCGAGACCGATCAGCCCGCGCCCGCTGACCAACCTCGTCATCGCGGAGCTGATCGCGCTGATCGTCGTCTTCGGGGCGCTGGTGCTGCGCGATCGCATGGACACGACCATCAAGACGGCCGAGACGCTGCAGGCCGTGTCGAAGAGCCCGACCATCGGGGTGATCGGGCGCGAACGTGACGCGCAGCGGCATCCCCTGATCCTCCGCGACCGCGGCAGATCGTCCAGGGCCGAGGCGTTCCGGGCGATGCGCACGAATCTGCAGTTCATCAGCGTCGACCGGCGGCCGCGATCGCTGGTGATCACCAGCTGCCTCGCCGGGGAGGGGAAGACCTCGATCGCCGTCAACCTCGCCATCGTGCTCGCCCAGGCCGACTGGCGGGTCATGATCGTGGACGCCGACCTGCGCCGCCCGCGCGTCGCCGACCACCTCGGCCTCGAAGGGGCGGCGGGACTCACCGACGTGCTCATCGGCTCGGCGTCGCTGGAGGACGTGGCCCAGACCTGGGGACCGCCTTCCCTCACCGTGCTGACGAGCGGTCAGATCCCGCCGAACCCCAGTGAGCTGCTCAACTCCCAGGGGATGTGCAAGCTGCTCGGCACGCTCACCGAAAAGTACGACATCGTCATCATCGACACCCCCCCGCTCCTGCCGGTGACCGACGGAGCCTCGCTGGCCGCCGTCTGTGACAGCACGCTGCTCATCGCCCGGCACGGCAAGACACGCGCGGGGCACATCGCGCGCGCGACCGAGATGCTGTCGTCCATCAACGCGCGCGTCGTGGGAACCGTGCTGAACTTCGTGCCGACCAAGGCCGACGGCTCGTACGGCTACGAGGACAAGTACGAGCCGGATGACGGCGCTCAGCGGATGCCGGTCGAGGTCGGGGCGGCCCCGGCGGTCAGCGTCGCGAGCGGGGCCGACAGGCCGGCGACGATCAGCCGGGCGGCCGACCTGTAGGCGAGCATCGAGCCGCCGAATGGGTCGGGGACGTCAGGGGCCTCCACCCGGACCAGCCCGCGCAGCGGCCGCGCCCGGGCGAGGAGGGCGTGTGCCCGCCGCGCCGGGTCCCCCGCCTGGGCGATCTCCACCGCTGACCGGGGCCGCGCGAGCACGGCCCCGGTCAGCGCGCCGAACTCGACGATGGTGAAGACCCGGCCGGCGATCCGCGGACGGCCCTGCACCACGAGGCCGCGATGCGCGGTGGTGGCGGTCAGGATCAGGTCGGCCTCCTCCACCATCCGCGAGGTCAGCCGGCGCGAGGCGAACCCCGAGGGATCGCCGCCCAGCTTCTCCAGCACACGCGCCGCCCTGCGCGTCATCGGCCGTCCGGAGACGGCGCGCACGCCGGCGCTCTCCACGACGACGGGCGAGCACGCGCCCAGCACGGCACGGGTGTACCGCTCGGCGATGGCGGAGCGGCAGATGTTGCCGGTACAGACGAACAGCAGGCGGAACCGTCCCTCACGTGGCGCGATACCGCCCGGATCAGGGCGGGCAGCCATTCCGGTCCTGGGTGATCCGGGTGTCCTGCGAACGGGCCAGGGGCTGCACCGGGACCACGGGGGACGCCCCGGAACCCGGTTCCACGAGGTCGAGTTCCCATGTCCTGGACTGCCCGGGGGCCAGCTCCAGGAGGGTGGAGTAGACCGGGTGGGACCTCTCGGCCTCCTTGATGGCCGTGACGGGGCGGCCGTCCAGGCGGGCCCCGGTGAGCTCGGTGCCGAGCCCGGCGTACAGCGACACCCACAGCAGGTTGGACCCGGGCACGTGGGGAATCCCGGGGCTGTCCAGCCTGCCGGTGACGTAGGAGGGCAGCGCGACGCGGGGCACGTCGTTGGTGAGCCGGATCCGCACGCGCGTCTGCCGCCGGCCGCCCCGGCAGGGGCCCAGCGTGTACTCCAGGGAGCGGTTCAGGTAGTAGTCCAGCTTGCCACCGGCCGAGTTGTTGACCACCAGCCCGGCGTACGGTCCCGGCAGGCGCGGCAGCACACCGCCGAGCGCGGTGGCGGACAGGCGCCGCTGCTCGGCGTCGCGGCGGCTCCATATCTGGAGCCTGCGCTCCTCGGCCATGGGCTTGAGCACGGGCAGCACGTGGGAGGGCCCGGGGAAGGACTTGGGCAGCGCCTCGCCGACGGCCGTGGCGATCGCGATGAGGAAACGCTTGCGCCTCACCGGGTCGGGATAGCGGGCGTAGGCCGCGCGCTCGGTCAGGTCGACGACGTTGGAGGTGGTCACCTGCTCCCCGCCCGGGAGGGTGACCGGCCCGACCAGGCCGAGCACGTAGGACAGACCCACCGGGTCGATCGCGATGGCGCCGTCCAGCCGCCGGCCGGTCTGGCGCTCCCACATCGCGGTCCAGGTCTTGGCGGCGTAGGGGAAGTGCGGGGAGAGATTGGAGACCGAGAGGAGCCGGGCCGCGCCGTCGCCGTACCGCGCGCGAAACGCCGGGCCGTGGTCGGTGACGGGGCGGGCGCTGGAGCTCAGGTCGTTGTCGGCGGCCAGCCGCGTGACGCGGACACGGCCCCGGTCGGCGGAAAGGATACCGAAGGCGCCGACGAGGCCGCCGGTCCCCCGTGACTCCGCGTTGGTCTGGAAGGCCAGGAAGTAGCGGCGCGGGCCGTCATCGCCCAGCATCGGAGGGATCAGGTCCGCGGCGGTCGCCGCACCGCCGACCCAGCCGCGCAGCCGGTCCAGCTCGTACAGGACCTTGCTCCGCGTCTCGTCCACGGAGGCCACCCGGGTGCGCGCGGGGGTGGCCGCCAAACGGTCCCGCGCCCGCGTGAGCCGGGCGGCGGCTCCGTGCAGAACCGGAGCCGCCCCCCTGAGACCGGCCAGGAGCCGGTGAGCGTCGTCCGCGGAACCGGACTCGGCCGTGAGGATGGACGTGCCGACCCCCTGAAGGCCGGTCAGCACGCCGGTGATCTCGGCCGCGGACTCGGCCAGCCCCCTCACGGTCATGGCGCCGTCACCCATCACCGGCAGGTGGGTGAGCAGCGACCAGTCCGCCCCGCCGGTGAGGCGCCGCGCCTCGGCCGCGTGGCGGTGGGCGTCGGCGAGCGTGACGGCCACCCGGTCGAGATCACGGGCGCTCATCACCGCGCGCAGGTGCATCAGAGCGTCCCTGGTCGCCTGCAGGTGGTCGCGCACGCTGAGCCCGACATACGCCGACCAGCCCCCGTACGACGCCACGACGAGCACCGGCACGAGGGAGCCGGCGACGAGCCACCGGCGACGTCTAGCGTGCACCAGTGGATCGGCGGCGCCGCACGGAGATCAGGACACCGGCGGCTCCGGCGACCAGCAGGGCGCCACCGACCCCTGCCAGCGCGGTCACGGGCGCTCCCGTGAACGGGAGCTGCTTCCCGGCGTGCTGTCCGCCCGCCTGCTTCTCACCGGCAGGCTGGTGACCACCGGCCGCGGGCGCTTCCGCACCCCCGCCTCCAGGACCACCGTGCCCGCCGTCGTGGCCGACATGGCCATGGTGGTCCGAGTGGTCACCGCCTCCGCCGCCGTCGTCGGCGTTCTCCAGGTGGAGCAGCTTGTCGGCCTTGATGATTTCCTGATCACCATCTGAATCGTGGTGGTTCCTGTCGGCCACCGTGGCGACATGGTCGGCATGGTCATCCTGCTCGGCGTCGGGCTCGTTCGTCACGGCGTCGTCGTGCTCCTTGCCGTCCTCGTCATGGCCGTGCTCCTTGCCGTCCTCGTCGTGATGGTGGTGGTGGCACTTCTTGCATTCGCTGGCGTCGCGGGTGACGATGTTGCTCGCCGCCGACTCGTTACCCTGGGCGTCCCGCGCCCTCACGAAATACGAGACCGTGTCGCAGCACCGGCGCTTGTCGATGTATGTCAGGACATTGCCGGGCACCGTGGCGATCAGGTGGAACGACGGATCGCCGGCGTAGATGTCGTAGGCGACCACGCCAGGGCGCGGCGGGTAGCCGTCCTCGGGCGGGTCCCACTTCAGCTTGATGAGTTTCTTGGTGATCTGGAAAAGTCTCAGATTCCTCGGCGCGTTCGGCTGCCGGATCTCAAGGCGGAAGGGCTCCGCACGCACGACAGGCGTCGAAGCGGTCGGCCCGGTCGGCGCGGTCGCGGCCACCGCCGCGGCACCCGTCCCCGACCCCACGGCACCGGCCAGGACCAATGCCAAGAACGTAGGTATAGTGCGTTTCCCAGCCATTCAGGACTCTCCGATGGGCGCGGTTCCGGCTGCGGGAGACATCGCCCGTAAGCCGAGCGGGATGTCGACGCAACCGTTCTACGCACCCAAGCGGAAAGGCGGACACCCGGCGCACCGCTTTTGCGGAACCATCACATGCCATTCCTCCTTCCTTGACCGCGAAAAGCCGTGAAACGCGAAAAAGCCCCCGCCGTGGGAGGGGTGCACGGCGGGGGCTTCTCGCCCGGAAGGCTGGTTCGCGGGGGGCGCGGCGCCGCGAGGGGCGCCGCGCGGGACCTCAGCGGCCGACGTTGACCGGGTGGCCGATGGCCAGACCGCTGTCGGTGTCGAAGAAGTGCAGGTTGTGGGTGTCGACCGCCAGCTCGATGTTCTGGCCGGGGCGGACGTGGCTGCGCGCGTTGACACGGGCCGTCCACAGCGACTTGTCGCCGACCAGGGGCAGCGCGGCCTCTTCGTCCTCTCCGGAGTCCTGCGCGGCGACGGTGTCCTTGTGCTCGACCGGCGGGGCGTCGATGAGGAACAGGACGTTGATCTCGCTGCCGAGTTCCTCGGTGACCTCCGCGCGGGTCGGGATGCGGGCCCAGCCGCCGGAGCTGCCGTTGGCGGCCGCGGCGTCCTCGAAGTCGGAGGGGCGGATGCCGAGGATGAGCTTCTTGCCGAGGTACTGGTCCAGGCCGGGCTTCTCGGCGAACGTCGAGTCCGGCACCGGCAGCTTGTAGCCGGCGAAGGCCACGGCGGCGCCGCCGTCGCCGCGCACGAGCTCGGCGTTGACGAAGTTCATGGACGGGGAGCCCATGAAGCCCGCGACGAACAGGTTGACCGGGCTGTCGAACAGGTTCTGCGGGGTGTCGACCTGCTGGAGCAGGCCATCGCGCAGGACGCAGACGCGGTCGCCGAGGGTCATGGCCTCGACCTGGTCGTGGGTGACGTACACCGTGGTGACGCCGAGGCGCTCGTGCAGGGTGTTCAGCGAGGCGCGCATCGACACGCGGAGCTTGGCGTCCAGGTTGGACAGCGGCTCGTCCATGAGGAAGGCCTGCGGCTCGCGGACGATGGCGCGGCCCATGGCGACGCGCTGGCGCTGGCCACCGGACAGGGCGGCGGGCTTGCGCTTGAGGTACTGGTCGAGGCCGAGCATCTTGGCGGCCTCCTGGACGCGCTTGGCGATCTCGGCCTTGGGCATCTTCCGCAGCTTCAGGCCGAAGGCGAGGTTCTCCTCGACCGTCATGTGCGGGTACAGCGCGTAGTTCTGGAAGACCATCGCGATGTCGCGGTCCTTCGGCGGCAGGTGGTTGACCACCCGGTCGCCGATGGAGATCTCGCCGCCGCTGATGTCCTCCAGACCGGCGACCATGCGCAGCGCCGTGGACTTGCCACATCCCGACGGGCCGACGAGCACCATGAACTCGCCGTCCTTGATCTCCAGATTGAGGCCGTTAACGGCCTTCACCCCGCCGGCGTAGATCTTGTCGACGTTGCGCAGAACGATTGATGCCATGGCAGTCCTTCGTGCGTCCGGGTGCCCGCCGGATGTGGATACGTTTTCATGAATCTCATCTGAACCGGACATCTCTGTCAAGCCCCTGTGAAATATAAGCTCTTCACACTCTTCGGATAGGGCCGCGGCCTGGACGATCGATGAAACCCATGATGGAATCGTTTCCATGAAGATGAGCGAGCAGCGCCGCACGACCATCAAGGACGTCGCCGAGGCGGCGGAGGTCGGAGTCGCGACCGTCTCACGCGTGCTGTCCGGCACCGGCTCGTCGAGTCCGGCGACCCGCGAGAAGGTGCTGGCCGCCGCGGCGCGGCTCGACTACCGGCCGAGCGCGCTCGGGCGCAACCTGCGCCGGCGGCGTACGGGCGGCATCGGCCTGCTCATTCCCGACATCACCGACACCTTCTACGCGCGGCTGGCCGACGGCGTGCTCGCCTGCGCGCAGTCCGCCGGCGAGCCGGTGATGATCGGCACCACCGGCGACGACCCCGAGCGTGAGGCCGAGCTCATCGGTTCACTGATCGAAGAGAGCGTGGAGCGCGTGATCGCGGTGCCGTCCGGCGACGGCGAGATGTGGGGCCCGGCGTTCCGCGCCGGTCTCGACGTGGTCTTCGCCGAACGGCCCGTGCGGGGACGCGAGGACGTCCCCGCCGTCGTCACCGACGACCGTTCGGGCGTGCGCACGGCGGTCGAGTACCTCGCCGCGCTCGGGCACCGCCGCGTCGCCTTCCTGGCGCGCCACGGCCAGGAGCAGCGCGTGCGCGCCTTCCGCGAGGCGATGGGCACGCTCGCTCTGCCCGTCGACGAGGAGCTGATCGTACGGGCGCGCGCGACCCGCGACTCGGCGTACGCGGCCGCGGCCGGCCTGCTGCACCACCGGTCCGACCTGACGGCGGTGCTGGCGGGCGGCAACCTGCTCGGCGAGGCCGCCGTCCTCGCCGCCCGGGAGCTCGACGTGCGCGTGCCGCGCGACGTGTCGATGATCATGTTCGACGACGTGCCCTGGGCGGAGCTGTGCTCACCACCGCTGACGGTGATCTCCCAGCCCGCCCAGGACATGGGCTACCGCGCGGCCGAGCTCGTCCTGCGCCAGGGCCGCCGCACGCGCGGGGTGACCCTGCCGACCGAGCTGATCGTCCGGGGTAGCTGCGGCCCGCGCCGCTAGCCGATCGCCTTCTCGATGGCGCCGGTCACGGCCGGGTCCTCGGGTTCGGTGCGGGGACGGAAGCGCGCGACCACCGCGCCCTCACGGTCGACCAGGAACTTCTCGAAGTTCCACTGGATGTCGCCGGCCTCGCCCTCGGCGTCCGGCGCCTCCACCAGCTCCGCATACAGCGGGTGGCGGTTCTCGCCGTTGACCTCGGTCTTCTCCAGCAGGGGGAAGTCGACGCCGTAGTTGGTGGCGCAGAACTCCTCGATCTCGGCCGCCGAACCGGGCTCCTGCCCCATGAACTGGTTGCAGGGCACGCCGACGACCGTGAAGCCGCGGTCGCCGTACCGCTCCTGCAACCGGACGAGACCCGTGTACTGCGGGGTCAGCCCGCATTTGGACGCCACGTTCACCACGAGGACGGCCTTGTCGCCGGCGAGCCGGCCAAACGTTGTCGGCGCGTCGTCCAGCGTGCGCACCGGAATATCCCTAAGACTCATGAAGCCACCCTAATCAGGCGTCCGCCTCGCGCGCGGCTCGCCGTGTGCGAAACCGCCTCCGTCCTTGCTCCACGGGGCCCTCGCCGCGAAACCTCAACCGCGCGGCATTTCCGGATCACGCGGTGATCATCCCCGGCGCGACGCGCGCCAACCGGGTCCCGCGAGACGGCAGAGATGTCCCACCTCGATGGCAAACAACCGTCCGTAGCGTGTCGCGGAACGCGGGCGCCGGGCGGGCCACCTATTAGAAACCGCCGTAGAACACGTCGCGGCGCCTTCCGGGAGACATCTCTGTCTTCAACCGACTCCGGAAAGGCCACGCGGACGTCGCGGCGCCCGAGCCACGGGCGCGCGACGAGAGACGGCCGCCTCGCGCGGCCCCCTCCGCACGCGACCCGATGAATAGGACAGAATTGGACAGTAAACGCGCTATTCATGGCGCCGTCGCGGCCCTCATCGTCACCGCCGTCCTGAACGCGGCGGCAGGTGCGGCACAGGCCCTCACCCGGGCGGACAGCACGGCCGACGCCGTCACGGAGACGGCGGAACCGACGGGCGCACTCGCGACGGCGGCCCACGCCACCACCGGCACGCCGGCCGAAGCGCAGGCCGGCTCACATACCGAGGCGCGAGCCCGCGCGCAGGCCGACACGCAGGCCGACACGCAGGCCATCGTCACGGCGCCGGCCGTCGTGACGCCGGGCGGCATCGGCGCACGGGCCACGGAGGCGGTGAGCGCCGTCACCACGGCCCCCGTCACGTCCGCCCAGGCCGCCCACCCGGCCCAGACGGCCGGAACCGCGTCCCCGGTCCACCCGGTCCACCCGGTCTACGCCGCCTACTCGGCGTACGTGGCCCCGATGACGCAAGGGGCCCAGGCGCCCCACACGTCCGACACATCCGGCGCGATCGGCGCGATCGACACGGTCGGCGCGATCGACACGGTCGAGAACGCCATCGGCGCGGCCGAGAACGCGCCCGTCCCGGCCATCGCGGCGGCGCCCGCGAGCGTCCCCGCGGCCCACCCGGCCTGGACGCCCGTCCGGCCGGTCTGGACGCGGGCGGGCGCGGTACGGCTACCGTCCGCCCCGGCCCGCGGGCAGGCCGCGCACGCGAGGCTGAGGTCCAAGCCCGCCGCGAAGACCGCGGCGAGGACGCCCGCCAAGGCGAGGGCGGCGAGAAAGACCGCGGCGAAGGCCATGGCAAAGGCCGTGCCGAAGGCGGCGGTCGCGCGGAAGGCGGTGCCCTACCGGGTGCACAGCCGCCTCTGGACGACCTCGGCCCGCCCGGCCGTGCGATCGTGGATGCCCACGACGCCCAAGGGCAGGAACAAGGCGATCGCCTATCGCATGGTCACCCAGCGATCCTGGCCGGTGACCCAGTTCCACTGCCTCGACAGCCTGTGGACCAGGGAGAGCAACTGGAACCACAAGGCGCAGAACCCGTCGTCCGGGGCCTACGGCATCCCGCAGGCGCTGCCGGGCGACAAGATGGTCGGCGTCGGTCACGACTGGCGCGTCAACCCGGCCACCCAGATCCGATGGGGGCTCAAGTACATCCGGGGCCGCTACGGCTCGCCCTGCGGCGCGTGGGGCCACTTCCAGTCGCACAACTGGTACTGACCACGAGCGGGAGTGCCCAGGGGAAGGACGCACTCCAGGCGCCCGGGGGGGGGGATCACCCCCGGGCGCTTCCGTTTCCCCCGCTACCCGCGCTTCCCCCGCTCCCCCCGAGCTCGGCGCCACGGGCTGACCCCGCCCGGCGGCTCGGGACGTGAGCGGGTCGGGACGTGAGCGCGGGACCTCAGGACGTGAGCGTTTCAGGACGTGAGCACGAAGGCGAGCGCGCCCGCCGCCACGGCCAGCACGCCGAGCCAGGCGAGCACCGCGTCCGCGCGGGCGTCCAGGGGAAGGCCCTGGCGCAGCGCCCGGTCGACGCGGTGGTAGCGCACGCCGGTCCGCGCCAGCAGGATCGCGCCGCACAGCGCGGCGAGGACGAACGGGACCGCCGCGCCGCCGTGCCCGAACTGCTCGAACTGCCGCCCGGCGACGCCCGCCGCGCCGAGCCCGCCGGCGGCCAGCGTCGCGGCCGTGCGGATCCACGCCAGCAGGGTGCGCTCGCCGTGCAGGCCCGGACGTTCCTCCACCCCGCCGCTCATCTCACGGTCTCCCCCCGCGCCTCAGCCCGCGACGACGATGAGGACGAGCGCGATCAGGGCCACCGCCGCGACCCCGTACCCGAACACGGGGGCCAGCGCGAGCCCGGGCAGCGGCGCCTGGTGCCGCAGGGCCCGCTGGACGTTGCGCCAGCGCGGGTAGGCCAGCACCGCCGCGACCGCGGCGAGGACGACCAGGATGACGGCGAGGGCGGTGCGCATCCAGGGGATGAAGATGCCCCTCGGCACGGCCGCCATCGCCACGCCGCCGGCGCTGAGCGCGAGCGAGGTGCTGAGCCACGTGAGGAACGTGCGCTCGTTGGCCAGCGTGAACCGGGGGTCCGGCTCCCTTCCTTCGACGTCCATGGAAATGAGGCTAATTCATGCACATTTCCCCTGGACAAACAGGGTTTTCAGCCTGGGATCAGGTGCATTCCTCGGCGATGGTGCGCACCGTCCGCGCGGTGTCCGTGGCGACCTTCTGCGCCGCGGCCGCCGCCTCCTCGGGGTTGTCGATGTTCAGCTTCTTGAGGCTGTCCGCCAGGCTCTGCAGGGCCTCGTTGAGCGTGGTGTTCCCCGCCGTGCCGGCGACGTCCTCCAGCTTCGCGGCCCCGTCCTTCAGGGCCTTCTCCATCGCCGCGGGATCGCCGGCCACCTCGGTGATCTTCGCACCCATGTCGGCGAGCGTCTTGTTGGCCTCGATGCACGCCTGGGCCTTGTCGACGGTGCTACATCCCGTCAGCACGGTGAATCCGATCGCCGCAACCGCGGCCAGGGGGAGGAATCGCATACGAACAACCCTATCCAAACCGCCTGACAGGGAGGGCTACGCGAAGAGTACGTCCGTCCGAGTGCGACCGGCCCGATCGGTCAACTATTCCTGATCATTTTGTCGCCGCCCAGGGCCAGCAGGAGGAACATATCGAACTGGTGGAGGTTCGACTTGTCCATGCGTTTGATGGCCTCGATGCCGGACCGGGCGGTGTTGATGTGGCCAAGAGCGCTCAGGCGCGTGGCATCGAACGCCGGGTCATAGTCGGCACCGTGCCTGGCTTCCTGAAGCTCGCTGAACGCGCTGGCGAGCACTTCGAGATCAACGGGCACTTTTCCGGTGACCGGGTCGACGAGCAGGAGCCTTACTGGATTGGGGGGTGTACGACCGGCTGCGATGTCCTCCACCCATCGGGCGGCCTTCTTGAAGTTGCCGTGGGCGTACCAGCGGCCGATCGCCTGCTGGTGCTCGATCGGCCCCGTCCTGGCGGCGCGCTTCGCGCCATGCTGAACCAACTCGTGGAACAGGGCATAGTAGGCGGTCGACGTCGCACGCCGAAGGTAGGCCGTGCGAGGACGCCCGCGTCCAGCGATACGGCCCGCGAGCATGCCCGCCAGGTGCAGGTAGTCGTCGGCCTTGAAGTCTCGCCTCACGACCCGTCCTGCTGCTGGTCCCGGATCAATGCCTGGTCGATGTCGCTCGTACCGAAGCCGTCCAGCGGTTCGTCCGCACCTGTGCGGGCCTCGTATTCCTCTTCTGTGAAAAGGGCGACGTACACGTGCTCGTCGAGATCGCGTTCGGCGGCGAGCTTGTTCACCTGTCCGCGCAGCGTGTGTGTGAACTCTGCCGACCACCCACCTTCTTCGGGTGCGTCCAGGACGATGACCGCCTTGAGCGCGGGCTCGCCGTCCGCGTCCACATACGGCTCGACCGATGCGTTCTGGATCGCCGGTGAACCCGGAACGGTCACGCCCCGTATCGCTTCGGCCAGCTCGTTCAGGACTTCGTCTCGCCGGTTGACGCTCATGATGACCATCTTCGCACTCCCTGGTGCGCTTGGAGAGGAGGGCGACTAGAGGTTCGCCATCCTGCCATGGCTCTCCCTGACTCGTGGCCTCTTCCCAGGCATTTCCGGACGCGGAGCGAGGAACGCCGGGAGGCGCCGCCGTCGCGCTCCGCGGCCGAACTCCCGGGCAGAGGCCGTCAGTCGCGGGCCAGGGTCGCCTCCTCGTAGTCCAGCTCGCGGGTCACGCGGCGCAGCACCTCGTCGTCGATGCGCCGCTCGTCGCGCATGCGCACCAGCACCGCGCGCTCGGCCTCCAGCATGGCCCGCCGCAGCCTGCTGTACATCGCGCTCGGCGTCTCCTCGCCCTCCGGGCCGGTGCCGCCGCCGAGCCGTTCCCAGGCGCCCATCGCGCGGCGCTCGGCGTGCGCGCGCAGCCGGTCGACCACCTCGGCGTGCGTCTCCAGTACACCGTCGCTCGTCAGCTCGTCCAGCCGGGCCAGCGCCGCCCCGGCCGCCGCCTGCTGCGCCGCCGCCTCCGAGAGGTTGTCGCGGTAGACCTCGGTCTCGCTGGAGACGCGCAGGCGCCGGATCAGCCACGGGAACGACAGGCCCTGCACCAGCAGCGTGCCGATGACGACGACGAAGGTCAGGAAGAGGATCAGGTCGCGGCCGGGGAAGTCGGACGCCAGCGTGAACGCCGCCGCCAGCGACACCACACCGCGCATCCCGGCCCAGCCGATCACCATGATGTGCGAGGCGGGCGGCCGCTCCTCCCGCTCGCGGATCCTGCTGGAGAGCATGCGCGGCAGGTGGGTGCCGGCGAACACCCAGATGACGCGGGCGACGACCGCCGCGGCGAACACGACCACCGCGTACCCCGCCACCCGCCACGGGTCCTGCCCGGCGAGCCCCTTGAGGATGAGCGGGAGCTGCAGGCCGATGAGCAGGAAGACCACGGTCTCCAGCAGGAAGTCGAGCACCTTCCACACCGAGTACGACACCACCCGGGTGCCGTACGTCGTGCGGTTCATCCGGTGGCCGATGTAGACCCCCACCACCACGACGGACAGCACCCCCGAGGCGTGCACGGCCTCGGCCGCGAGGTAGGAGGTGAAGGGGATCAGCAGCGAGATCGCGTTCGTGATCAGCGGATCGCGCACCCGCTTCATCAGCCAGCCGAAGGCGAGCGCCAGCACCAGGCCGATGACCAGCCCCACCCCGGCCGCGTACAGGAGCTGCCCGGCGGCGCTGAGCAGCGTCACGCCCACCCCGCCGGAGACGATGCCCACCCCTCCGACGGCCGCCACCGCGACGCGGAAGGCCGTCAGCGCGGTGGCGTCGTTGAACAGGCTCTCCCCCACCAGGATGGTGATGAGCTTGCGGGGCAGGCCGAGCCTGCGGGCCACCGCGACCGCCGCCACCGCGTCCGGCGGCGCCACGATCGCGCCCAGTGCGAAAGCCGCCGCCAGCGGCAGGCCGGGCACCATGGCGTACGTCAGCAGGCCGATCACCGCGGCGCTGAACAGCACCAGCCCGACCGACAGCAGCGCCACCGGGCGGCGCAGGTCGCGCAGGCGCAGGTAGGAGCTGTCCAGGGCCGCCGAGTACAGCAGCGGCGGCAGGAAGACGAAGAGCACGATCTCGGGGTCCAGCTCGTACTCGGGCATGCCGGGGACCCGCGCCGCGATCAGCCCGATCACGAGCCCGGCGAGCACGAGCAGCAGGGGCACCGACCAGCCCCGCCAACGGGCGAAGGCCGCGACCGCCACCGCGCACGCCGGGAGCAGCACGAGCTGGAGGACCGTCGTTACATCCATGATCCGAAGGATAAGTGGGAATCACGGGCGGGACAGCTCGTCATCAGGGCGACGGCCTCGTACGGCCGCACGCCCCCGCGCCGCACGCCGTCAGTGGGCCGGCGAGGAACGCGCCCCTCTCACCGGCCGGGCCGCGCGCGCCCGCGGGCGCCGCTCACCACTCACGGCCCTTCTCCTCGGAGTACGGGCGCCCGCTCTCGTCCGGCCGGGGACGGCCCGCCTCCGGGCGCGCCCGTTCCCCCGTGCTGTTCATCGCGTCGGGGACGTAGGGCCGCGAGAGCTGCGGATCCGTGTGTTCCATGGGGTGCTGGCCGATCGCGCCGAGCCCGAGCGGGTCCGCCGGATCAACGGGCACCTGGCCCTGCCGCGGGGTCCCCCAGCCGTATCCGGAGGGGTCCGCGGGCGCCTGGTAGCCCGGGTCCGGGTGCCCGCCGGGCGGGGATCCGTAGGGCAGGGAGTCGTTCACGATGAGGTTCTCCCTCGGCACGACGTCCCCCGGGTCGGCGCCGTAGCGCGCTCCGCCGTACTCGGTGGAAGGCGGGTACTCCGTCGAGTCGGCGTAGCCGGGGCGGCCCGAATAGTCGAGCGGAGGCGTGCCGTAGCCGCCACCGCCGAACGCATCGCCGGGCTCGCCGCCGTAGCCGCCGGGCCGGGACTCGCCCGCCGCGCCGTACCCGGCCGGGGGGTAGTCCTCCCGGGGCGCGTACTCGCCCGTGGGGCCGTACTCGCCCGTGGGACTGTACTCGCCCGTGGAGCCGTACTCGCCGCGCGGGGCCGCCGGGCCGGGCGTGAGCTGCTCGGCCGGGAAGGTGTAGCCGGTCGGCGGCGTGAAGTCGGGGTTGACCCCGGTGTCGGACGAGGCGCCCGGGTCGGGGTACCGGGCTCCGTACTGCGGGGAGCCCGCGTGGTCGGGACGGCCGCCGTACTGGGCCGGTCCGCCGGGCTCGGGGGCGCCGCGGTACTGCGGAGATCCGTAGTCCGAGGGCGCGGCCGGGTCGGGGTACGCCGGACGCGCGCCGTACTCGGGCTGCGGCGCGGCGGCCCCCCGGCCGTACTCGGGCGCGCGGCCGTAGTCGGCGGACGGCTCGTACTCGGAGGCGGGCGCGCGGCGGGCCTGGGGCTCGCCGTACCCGGGCGGGACGCCGTAGTCCCCCACGCCGGGCGGGATGGCCTGCGGGCCGGTGGTGGGCATGGGCACGCCCCCGGGGAACTCGGCGGGCGACGGCGGGGCCTGCGGCGGAACGGGGTGGGCGGCCCGGTCACGGAAGTCGGCCTGCGGGTGCTCGCCCTGTGGCGGGACGTCGGCGGGACGGCCGCCGGAGGCGACCAGCTTGTCCGGGGCGGGCGCCGCGCCGCGCGCCACGAGGACGTCCTTCGGGCCGTGCGCGGGCACGGGGGCCTCCTGGTCCTGCGGGCCCCCCCTCCCCTGCGCGTACGCCGGGTCGTTCCGGTAGTCGTCCTGGTCGTCGGCGTAGGACTCCTGGTAGGACTCGCCGTAGGAGTCCTCGTAGGCGTCGCCGTAGGACATGGCCTGGGTGTACTCGCCGTCGTCGGGCGCGCCGGCGGGGCGGGCGTACTGCCCGGTGCCCGGGTATTGGCGGTACTCGGCGTACTCGCCGTCGTCGGCGTACTCCCCTTCGTCCCCGTCGTCCTGGTGTCCGGGGTGCTCGCCTTCGTGGCCCTCGGCGTATTCGCCGCCCGCGTCGGCGTACCCCTCGTCCAAGGTGTCGAGGAGACGTCCGACGTCCTCCATGGGCATGCGGAAACTGGCGGTGCACATCTCGCCCCGCCACAGGCTGAGAACGAGCGTGCCGTCGTGCCAGGTGACCCGGAGGACACGCTCCTGGCCCCGGGCGTCGAAGAACACCTCACCGAACGATGGCAGTGGGACAACTTCCGACATGGCAGACATCGTGCTTTAACCAGCCTTTATTCGTCCACTCAACCTCAAGAAACCCTACCGAACCGTGAACGCCACCGTCATGGCAGACCCCATGGGCCACTCTTGGCGCATGTGCCGCCGGAACGGAGGCGTATGGTAGATCGTCATTGACCCCCCAGAACCGGTGCGGCAAGTCTGCCACGCGGAGAGCCGTCCGGCTTCCGGAATGCCGAGATGCACCCGGAACGCACCGCGGGTCGCGGGACCGGTCCAGGCGCCGCGACCCCTCCGGGGCGGGTAGCGTTGCGTGTCGTGCTCGACGACTCCCTCGACCCCGTGGACACCTCGGATCCCTCGGACATCTCCGGCGCCTCAGGCACCGCGGCCGCGACCCGCTCGGCGTACGACGCCGGGGACGGCCACGATGACCTCGACGACGAAGGCGCCTTCGAGGACGACCTGGAGGAAGAGGAAGAGCTTCCGCCCGTCGAGCAGTTGCTCGCCGCGGCCGTCACGGGGGTCGGCGGTGCCGAGCGTCCCGGCCAGGTGAAGATGGCGCAGGCCGTGCGGCACGCCATCGAGAGCGACGAGCACGTCGCCGTCCAGGCCGGCACGGGCACCGGCAAGTCGCTGGCGTACCTCGTGCCCGCGATCCGCCACGCCATCGAGTCCGACAGCGCCGTGGTCGTCTCCACCGCCACCATCGCCCTCCAGCGCCAGCTCGTCGACCGCGATCTGCCCCGCCTTTCGGAGGCCCTGGCCGATTACCTACCCCACGAACCACAGTTCGCCATCCTCAAAGGCAGGCGAAACTATCTATGCCGCTACAAAATCACCGCCGCGTGGCCGGACGACGAGGACGACCAGCTCTTCGACCCGCGCGAGGTCAGCGCCACCGGCCGCATGGTGCAGCGCATCCAGGAATGGGCCGAGGAGACCGAGACCGGCGACCGCGATGAGCTCGTGCCCGGGGTCAACGAGCAGGCGTGGCGGCAGTTCTCCGTCACCGCCCGCGAGTGCCTCGGCGCGCAGCGCTGCCCGAGCGGCGCCGAGTGCTTCGCCGAACGCGCCCGTGAGCGCGCGGGCCAGGTCGACGTCGTCGTCACCAACCACGCGCTGCTCGCGATCGACGCCATGGAGGAGTTCGCCGTCCTCCCCGAGCACGACGTCGTCATCGTGGACGAGGCGCACGAGCTCGTCGACCGCGTGACGAGCGTGGTCACCGACGAGCTGTCGGAGGTCTCCGTCGCGACCGCCGTCCGCCGGGTCGGACGGCTGATCGAGCAGGCCGTCGCCGACCGCCTCCAGGAGGCCGGCGAGGACCTGAAGGCCCTGCTCGCCGCCGCTCCGCCCGGCCGCATCGACCAGATGCCCCAGGTGCTCGGCATGACGCTGTCGCTGGTGCGGGACTCCGCGTGGGCGTGCATCACCGCGATGGGCCCGCGCGGCGGCGACATGTGGGGCGGCGGCAAGAACGACGACCCCGAGAAGGCCGGGCAGCGCAAGGCCGCGTTCACCGCCCTGGACGAGGTGCACGACACCGCCGTCCGCATCCTGGAGGCGTTCGGCGGCGACTCCGAGGTCGACCGGGCCGAGGTCGTGTGGCTCGACGGGGCGACCGACCGCCGTCCCCCGGTGCTCAGGGTCGCGCCGCTGAGCGTCGGCGGCATGCTGCGCGACAAGCTCTTCGCCGACCGCACCGTGATCCTCACCAGCGCCACGCTGGCCCTCGGCGGCACGTTCGACGGCATGGCCCGCCAGTGGGGTCTCGGCCCCGCCCGCGCCGACCAGGCCGACCATGCCGATCATGCCGCCCCGGCCGAGAAGACCGACTCCGGGCAGAAGCGCAAGCCGTGGACCGGCCTCGACGTCGGCTCGCCGTTCGACCACGCCCGCAGCGGCATCCTCTACATCGCCAAGCACCTGCCCCAGCCCGGGCGCGACGGGCTTCCCAAGGAGTACCTGGACGAGATCACCGAGCTCATCGAGGCGGCGGGCGGGCGCACGCTTGGCCTGTTCTCGTCCATGCGCGCCGCCAAGGCCGCCACCGAGGCGCTGCGCGACCGCCTGGACACGCCCCTGCTCTGCCAGGGGGACGACTCGACGTCCCTGCTCGTCAAGCAGTTCGCCGAGGACCCGGCCACGTGCCTGTTCGGCACGCTGTCGCTGTGGCAGGGCGTCGACGTGCCCGGCCCGGCCCTGAGCCTGGTGATCATCGACCGCGTGCCGTTCCCCCGGCCTGACGACCCACTGGCGTCGGCCCGGCAGCGGCACATCGCGGCCAGGGGCGGCAACGGGTTCATGGCCGTCGCCGCCACCCACGCGGCGCTGCTCCTCGCTCAGGGCGCGGGGCGGCTGCTGCGCAGCCAGAACGACAAGGGCGTCGTCGCCGTCCTCGACCCCCGCCTCGCGACCGCGCGCTACGGAAGCTTCCTGCGCGACTCGCTGCCGCCGTTCTGGACCACCAGCGACCCGCAGAAGGTGCGCGCGGCCCTGCGCCGGCTGACCTCGGCCGCCTCGTAGGACGGCCAGGGCGCGCCGGGCGACCCGGGCGTGCACGTCGGGGGGCTAGGCCGCGTCGGGCGGGCACCGGGCGTGCGCGCCGGACGGCTAGGTGCGCGCGTCCCCGGGCGGGGTCTTCGCGTCGGCCATGGTGAGATACGGCCCGAGCGAGGGACGCTTCGGGTCCACCGCGTCGCCCGAGGACCTGCCCCGCAGCCGCCGGCCCACCCACGGCAGCAGGTGCTCGCGCAGCCAGAGCCGGTCCTCGCGCAGCTTCACCCGGCGGTCTACACGCTCGCGCGGCGGCCAGGTGTAGCGCCAGTCGTCCTCGGACGGGACGCCGAGCACCTCGCACACCTTCGCGGCCACCAGGCGGTGACCCTCGGCGTTCATGTGCAGGCGGTCCTCGCTCCAGGCACGCCAGTCGCGCAGGGACTGCATCGACCACTGGTCCACCACCCGGCACCCGTACAGGTCGGCGATGGAACGTACATGCAGGTAGAACGTGGCGCAGCGGCCCCGGACGTGGCGCATCAGCGGCGTGTCGCGCGGGTCCACGCCGGTGAACAGCACGACCTCGGCGCCCGTGGCGCGCAGGTCGCGGACGGCGCGGGCGAACGTCTTGGCCATGCGGTCCGGGTCGCCGCCGGGGCGCAGCAGGTCGTTGCCGCCGGCGCAGAAGGTGATCAGATCCGGCTTCAGCTCGACGGCGGCCGGCACCTGGTGCTCGACGATCTGCTCCAGCAGCTTGCCGCGCACGGCGAGGTTGGCGTAGTGGAAGCCGGGCTCCAGCGCGGCCAGGCGCTCGGCGACCCGGTCGGCCCAGCCGCGGAAGTGCCCGTCGTGGCCCGGGTCGTTGAGGCCCTCGGTGAAGCTGTCGCCGATCGCGACGTAGGAGGTGTACGTCACGCGCCCTCCTCGGCGATGGCGCGCAGGGCCAGCTCGTAGGAGCGCAGGCCGAACCCGGCGATCGTGCCCGACGCCACGGCCGCGACCACCGAGGTGTGGCGGAACTCCTCGCGGGCGGCCGGGTTGGAGATGTGCACCTCGATCAGCGGGGCCGTGCGCTGGGCGATCGCGTCGCGCAGCGCGTACGAGTAGTGGGTGAAGGCGGCCGGGTTCAGCACCACGGGGATCACGCCGTCGGCGGCCTCGTGGATCCAGCCGACCAGCTCGGCCTCGTCGTCGGTCTGCCGGACGTCCACCGACAGCCCGAGCTCCCGCCCCGTCCGCCGGCACAGCGCCTCGAGGTCCTCGAACGTCTGCGCGCCGTACACATCTGGCTCGCGCGTCCCCAGCCGCGACAGGTTGGGGCCGTTGAACACGAACACTGTCCTCATCGAACCGTCCTCATCGAACCGGGCCTCACCGAACCGGGCCTCACCGAACCGGGCCTCATCAAACCGGGCCTCACCGCACCGGGCTCATCGCGCCGGGCTCATTCAACCGGGCTCGCCGCTCTTCTCTCCCCCACACGGCCGTCCGAGCGCCGTGCCCGTCCCTGCCGCCGGCGCGCTTCCGCGGTCACCGGGCGATCTGGCCGTAGGCCGCCTCCAGGAGTTCCTCCGGCGGGTCCTCCAGCCGGGTGACCTTCGCGACGTCGTCCAGGATCACGAACCGCCGCTTGGCGCCGCGGTTCTTCTTGTCGACCCGCATGTGGTCGCGCAGCTCCGGCCAGGCCTCGCGGCGGTAGGCGGTCGGCAGGCCCACCGACGTCAGGATCGAGCGGGTGCGCTCGACCAGGTCCGCCCCGGCGTGCCCGGCCAGCCGGGACAGCTCCGCGGCGTACACCATGCCGATGGACACGGCCTCGCCGTGCCGGATGTGGTAGTTCTCGACCCGCTCGATCGCGTGGGCCAGCGTGTGGCCGTAGTTGAGGATCTCGCGCAGGCCCGACTCGCGGAGATCCGCTCCGACGACGTCGGCCTTGACCTGGATCTTGCGCTCGATCAGGGCGCGGGTGTGGCGGCCCTCGGGCAGGCGGGCTCCCTCGGGGTCGTCCTCGATCAGGAGCAGGATCGTCGGGTCGGCGATGAAGCCGCCCTTGATGATCTCGGCGAGCCCGGCCACGTAGTCGTCGCGCGGGACCGACACCAGGGTCGCGAGATCGCACAGGACCCCGGCGGGAGGATGGAACGCGCCGACCAGGTTCTTGCCCTCGGCGGTGTTGATGCCCGTCTTGCCGCCCACGGCGGCGTCGACCATGCCGAGCAGCGTGGTCGGCATCTGGACGACCTCGACCCCGCGCAGCCAGGTGGCGGCGGCGAACCCGGCGAGGTCGGTGGTGGCGCCGCCGCCGACGCCCACCACGGCGTCCGACCGGGTGACGCCGTAGCGGCCGAACGCCGACCACAGCTCGGCCGCGACCTCGACGGACTTGGCGGCCTCGCCGTCCGGCACGGGCAGCTCGACCACGGTGTACCCGGCCGACCGCAGGACGCCGCAGACCGGGCGGGCGATCTCCGGCAGGCCGGCGGGGTGGACCACCGCGACCGTGCGCACGCCCGCGCCGAACAGGCCGGGCAGCTCGGCGAGCACGCCGGTGCCGACGACCACGTCGTACGGACGGTCGCCCTTGACGGTGATGCGGGTGCTGGTCACGCCTGGAGCCCCTTGACGATCTCGTCGGTGATGTCCTCGGGAGTGCGCCGGTCGGTCGCCACGATCAGGGACGCCAGCCGCTCGTAGATGGGGCGGCGCTCGTCCATGAGCTGCTTGAGGCGGCTGCGGGGGTTCAGCACCAGCAGCGGGCGCGCCTGGGCGAGCCCGACGCGCTGCACGGCGTCCGCGAGGCCGACCCGCAGGTAGACCACCGGGTGCCCGGCGAGCAGGCCCTGGGTGGCCTCGCTGAGGACGGCGCCGCCGCCGAGCGACAGCACCCCGGCGTGCTCGGCGAGCGCACGGCGCACGGCCTCGGCCTCGAGCTCGCGGAAGCGGTCCTCGCCGTCGTCCACGAAGATGTCGGAGACGGGCTTGCCGGCCGTGGCCTCGACGTCGGCGTCGGTGTCGCGGAACGACGTGCCGAGCCGGTCGGCCAGCAGGGCGCCGACGGTCGACTTGCCCGACCCCGGCGGGCCGATCAGCACCGCCCTGGGCGTCGTGCGGTCGTCGCCGGGTGCAGGAGAGGTCACTTGATCACCATAGACGAGAGGTAGCCGGACACGTTGCGGGCGACCTCCTCCACGGAGTCGCCGCCGAACTTCTCGACGGCCGCGTCGGCGAGCACCAGCGCGACCATCGCCTCAGCGACGATACCGGCGGCCGGGACGGCGCACACGTCCGACCTCTGGTTGATCGCCTTGGCGGGCTCTCCGGTGAGGACGTCCACCGTGGACAGGGCGCGGGGCACCGTGGAGATCGGCTTCATGGCGGCGCGGACCCGCAGCGGCTCGCCGTTGGTCATGCCGCCCTCGACGCCGCCCGCGCGGTTGGTGACGCGCCGGACGCCCTCGGCGGTGTTCTCGATCTCGTCGTGGGCCTGCGAGCCCCGGCGGCGCGCGGTCTCGAACCCGTCGCCCACCCCGACGCCCTTGATCGCCTGGATGCCCATGAGGGCCGCCGCGAGGCGCGCGTCCAGGCGCCGGTCCCAGTGGACGTAGCTGCCCATGCCGGGCGGCAGCCCGTACGCCACGACCTCGACGACGCCGCCGAGCGTGTCGCCCTCCCTCTTGGCCGTGTCGATCTCTTCGATCATGGCGGCGGCGGCCTCGGAGTCCAGGCAGCGGACGGGACTCTCGTCGATCGCCGCCAGGTCGCCGGGGCCCGGGATCGCGTCGGGGGGCGCATCGACGGAGCCGATGCCGATCACGTGGCTGACGATGTCGACGCCGAGCGCCTGCTTGAGGAAGTTCCGGGCGACCTGGCCGAGCGCGACGCGGGCCGCCGTCTCACGGGCGCTGGCGCGGTCCAGCACGGGGCGGGCGTCGTCGAAGCCGTACTTCTGCATGCCCGACAGGTCTGCGTGGCCGGGGCGGGGACGCGACAGCGGGGCGTTGCGGGCCTGCGCGGCGAGCAGGTCGGGGTCGACCGGGTCGGCCGCCATCACCGTCTCCCACTTGGGCCATTCGGTGTTGCCCACGCGGATCGCCACCGGGCTGCCCAGCGTGCGGCCGTGGCGGACGCCGCCGACGATGGTCACCTCGTCCTGCTCGAACTTCATGCGCGCGCCCCGGCCGTACCCCAGCCGGCGCCTCGCCAGAGCGTCCTGAACATCGGCGGTCGTCACCGCGACTCCGGCGGGCAACCCTTCGAGGATGGCGACGAGCTCGGGGCCATGGGACTCGCCTGCGGTCAACCAGCGCAACATGATGACAAGTCTTCCATGCACCGCCTACTGCCCTCACCCACCTCCCGGCGAACCCGGCGCCCTGCTCCGGGGCGGTGCCGGTGGCCGTTCCGGCTAGCGGAAGGTGGCGGCCAGGGCCCCGAGGAGGATGAACGGGCCCAGGGGGAAGTGGGTCTTGGCGGTGGCGCGGCGGGTGAGGAGCAGGGTGACGGCGTACAGGGCGCCGAGGAACTGGCCCGCGAGCGCGCCCACGAGCCACGCGTCCAGGCCGAGGGCGCCGGTGAGCATGCCGACGAGCCCGGCGAGTTTCACGTCCCCGAAGCCGAGCGCGTCGGGCCGGACGAACCACATGATCGCGTACGCCCCGGTCAGCGCCAGGCCGCCGAGCAGCCCGCCGACGAGGTGCCCCGTGGGGACCAGCAGGACCGCGAGGATCGGGTAGGACGGCAGCGTGATCGCGTCCGGCAGCCGCCGCGTACGCCAGTCGATCATCGCGAGCGCGCACCCCGCGAGCGCCGCGTACAGCCAGGCGGCCAGCTCCCACGAACCCGCGAACCTCCAGGCCACCAGCGCGCAGACGACGGCGACGCCCGTCTCGGCCACGGGCGGCCACGCGGGCCGGGGGACGGCGCGCACCATGCCACGGAACGCGCGCCGCGCCTCTTCCCTGGAGGCCCGCCGCGTCGCACCATGATCGAGCCGCGCCACGTCCCGGTGTACGTCCGCCGGATCCTCCGGGGCGAGGTCGGCCGCTTCGTGCCGGTCCGCCTCAGGGCCCTCCGGCGTCGGCTGGGCCGGGGTCCGGACGGTGAGGTCTTCGGACGGGGCGAAGCCGTTCGCCAGGGCGCGGACGTAGGGCCCGGCGAGGAAACCCAGGAGGGCGGCTCCGGCGACGATGAAGCTCACACGCCGACCCTAGCCGCCGAGGCCCCTGGCGATCAGCCGTTGTCGCGGCGCAGGCGGCGGAACAGGCCGCGCCTGGCGGTGGGGATGCGCGCGACGGTCACGTCGGCGTGCGGAGCCAGCCCGCGCAGCAGGGCCTGCACTCCGTCGCCGTCCCCGGCGGTCCCGCCGATGGAGGCCAGGGCGCGCAGGACCCCGCCCTCGATCGCGAACGGCACCGGACCGGCGACGTCGATCATCACGGCGGCGGCGTCCTCACCCAGCGCGGCCCGGCAGACCTGGGGGGTGACCGCCTGGATCGGCCGCGCGTCGGCGCGCCACAGCCGGAGCGACTCGGCCCCCGTGAACGCCGGCACCGCCTTCCTGCCGTCGGCGCCCACCAGGACAGGCAGCGCCATCTCGCTTTCCTTCTCCCGCCGGAGGCCGTTCTCCGCGACCTCCGACTCGGTCAGGAGCGCCACCACGGGGACGAGCAGGCGCGCGGTGCTCAGGGCGGTCGCCACCTCGGCGGCGCCACCGGTCCCGGCGGCGAACGCGGCCAGCGCGGCGGCCACCGACGGGTCGGCGCGACCGTCGTCGTCGGGAAGCAGCGGCTGCGGAATGCTCGGCACGACCCGCGAGCCTACCCGCCGCCACGGAACCCTCACGCCACGAGACCCGCCCGGTCTCCCGTCAGCTCAGGTCGGCGATGGCGGCCACGGGGCCGCCGCCCGAGGGGCCCTGGTGGACGGCGGCCACCGAGACGAAGACGGCCGGGTCGCCGGTGACGCCGGCGGCGACGCCGCCGACCGTGGCCTTGATCTGGCGGTGCCAGTGGACGTCGGAGTCGTCGAGCATGATGTTCCTGCGCCCGCGCACCCGGCCACTGGGATCGGCCTCGCACTTCATGAACACGTTGACGAGCCGGCCGCCGAGGTCGCTCGGGTGCGGGCGGTCGGGCAGGTCGATGCCGCTGGCGCGGATCGCCTCCCAGATGCCGTCCGCGTCCAGGGCGTCCTTCATCACGCTGTGCCCGATCCGGTACCGGCCGCCGATGCCGCGGACGTTGCCGACGACGACGATCTGCGCCCGGTCCAGCTCGACGCCGGACGAACACGAGGCGACGCTGGAGTAGAGGGAGAGGTCGCGGTGGATCTGCTCGGCGCTCGGCATCTCGATCTCGCCGAGCGCGACGGCGATGCCGAGGGCGGTCGTGGAGTTGGAGATGTCCATGGAGGGGCCGGTGTCCTCGATGACGACGTCCTGCCCGCGCGACTTGGCGTCGGTGATCGTGGCGAGGGTGAGCAGCGGGGTCTTGGTCTGCACGTAGTGGACGTCGGCCGGGTCCTCGATCCCGGCGATCTTCATGGCCTCCCGCACGCCGGCGGCGACCTTCTCGACCATCGCGGGGCGGCCGATGTCCTCGGGGAGGATGACGTCGCTCATCGCGACGCCGACCGAGACGCGCGGCTCCTCGGACGGCTCGACGGTGGCGGGGTCGACGGAGGCGAAGATCGTGGCGTGCGGGCTGAGCACGCCGTCGGTGCCGCCCGACCACACCAGCGGCACCTGCGCGACCTCCTCGGGCTTCCGCGTCCCCTTGGCGATCAGGACCTCGCGGAAGGCGCGGTCGGCCAGGATGCGGGTGTAGTCGTTGACGCCGCCGTTGCCCTCGGTCTTGCCGATCACGGCGAGCACGCGGTCGGCCTCGATCACGCCGTCGTCGATGAGCTTCTCCAGCCCGGAGGCGTCGGTGACGCTCTCGATGGCGACCTTGCGCACCTCGATCGGATCCGGCATATCTCTTTCCTCTCCTGTCTCCCGGTCACCGCCCGGTCACCGCGCGCGGGGCCGGTCGTTCCTTCACGGCCGGACGTTCCCGGCCGGCATGTCCATCACTCCCGTCGCGGGCTCCGGGCTCGGGGACGCGGCTCACGGCCCGGTCCCGTCCACGATCGTCCCGGCCCGAAGCTATCCACACCGGAGTCCGGCCTCATTGGCCACTATTGCCCACTGATTCCGGTTTCTTCAGAGCATTTCGCCGAAAAAGACCCGGCAATACCACCGCGTACCGCCCCGCACGCCCGCTCGTTCATCTCGATTCGACGGAGACGCCGCCCGGGGCGCGGATTCCTCGCGCCCGCGGGGCGTCACGATGCAGAATCGGGGGCGTGGAGTCCCAGAAACTGGAGCGCGACGAGGTCGCCGCCGCCATGTCCGCACGCCGCGAGCTCGGCCCCCAGTACGAGCTCGAACTGGCCGAATCCCTGGTCGACCGAGTGAACGCGGTCATCGACGCCAGGCTGGCCGCCCGGCCGAGGCGCCAGGGTCCCGACTGGGCGCAGATGGTGCTCGGCCTCGGGTCGCTCGCGCTGTCGGTGCCCCTGACGTTCGCCGTGGTGCTGAACACCTCGGGCGCTTTTCCGCTCCTGCTCGTGTTCGCGCTCATCGCGGCCGTCAACTTCGCGTACGCGATCACCAGGACCGGCGGGCGCGACAACAGAAAGTGACGGCCGTTCCGCCCGGGCGCACCCCCATCCCTTCACCCCCTGAGCGCTAAATCGTTCCACATCCCATTATGTCGCCAAAGTCCGACTTTTTCTGAAAATATTTCGCGACGGGAGGCAACCTCCCGTCGCTTTTTCGTGTCTGATCGGGTTGACGGGTAGTAAACAATCCGCAAAGGACGACGATGAAGCGAAAAGTCGCAGCAATCGCCCTCGCGGCCGTGACCACGCTGGGCGTGACGGCGGGGCCCTCGGCCGCCGGCACGGCCACGGCACAGCCCGGCGGGAAACAGCCCGGTACCGGGCAAGGCGCGGCGAAGGGCGTGTCCGGCACGGTAACCCTCATCACGGGCGACCGGGTGACGGTGTCCGGGTCGCCGGGCGACGCGAAGGCGTACCAGGTCCTGCCGGGGGCCGGGCGCGAGGCGTCCTTCTCGATCCAGAAGTACGCCGGGCACGTGTACGTGATCCCGTCGGACGCGGCCCCCCTCATCGGCAAGGGCCTGGTCGACCGGCGGCTGTTCGACGTCACGCAACTTCTGGCGTGGGGCTACGACGACGCGCACCGCGCCGACATCCCGATCATGACGCAGGGCGGCGCCGCGCCGAAGGCGGCCAAGGCCGGGCGCACCCTGGACGACCTCGGCCTGGCGGCGTCCCGCGTGCCGAAGGCGCAGGCCGCCACCGTCTGGGACGGCCTGCGGCCCGGCACGGCCGCCAAGTCGCTCACGGCGGGCGTGACCAAGCTCTGGCTCGACGGCAAGCTCTCCTACTCGCTGGACAAGAGCGTCCCGCAGATCGGCGCGCCGGAGGCCTGGAAGTCGGGCCTGACGGGCAAGGGCGTGACCGTCGCGGTCCTCGACACCGGCTACGACGCCAACCACCCCGACCTCAAGGGAGTGGTCACCCAGTCCGCCAACTTCTCCGACGAACCCGACACCAGCGACGACGTCGGCCACGGCACCCACGTTGCGTCCATCATCGCGGGCTCGGGCGCGGCGTCGGGCGGCAGGTACAAGGGCGTCGCGCCCGAGGCCAAGATCGCCGTCGGCAAGGTCGGCGGGGCCTTCGGGATCGCCGAGTCGGCGCTGATCGCCGGCATGGAGTGGGCCGCGACCGAGGTCAAGGCTCCGGTGGTCAACGTCAGCATCGGCGGGCCGGACGGCCCGGACGTCGACCCGGTCGAACAGGCGGTGAACACGCTGAGCGAGCGGACCGGCACGCTGTTCGTCATCGCGGCGGGCAACTCGGGCGTGCCCGGATCGGTCGGCAGCCCGGGCACCGCCGACGCCGCGCTCACCGTCGGCGCCGTCGACGGGAACGACCGTCTCGCGGAGTTCTCCAGCCAGGGCCCGCGCGTGGGCGACCGCGCCGTCAAGCCCGACATCACCGCGCCGGGCGTGGCGATCACGGCCGCGGGAGCCGCAGGGACCACGCCGGAGCAGTACGTGGCCAAAAGCGGCACCTCGATGGCGACCCCGCACGTCGTGGGCGCCGCCGCGATCCTGGCCCAGCAGCACCCGGACTGGACGGGGGCGCGCCTCAAGGCCGCGCTGATGGCCTCGGCCAAGCCCGGCACGGACCTGACGCCGTACCAGCAGGGCACCGGCCGGGTCGACGTGGCCAAGGCCGTCACCCAGACGGTGGTGGCCGACACCCCGAACGCCTGGGCCATCGTGCGCTGGCCGGGAAGCGGCCCGGACGTCACCAAGGAGATCACCTACACCAACACCTCGTCCGCGCCGGTGGACCTCGCGCTGACCGAGGACGGCCCGTTCACCCTCTCCGCCGATCACCTCGCGGTCCCCGCGGGCGGCAGCGCGTCGGTGACGCTGACCCTGGCCTCCGGGCTGACCACCGGCGCCTACCCCGGCGTCGTCACCGCGACGGCGGACGGGGTGACCGTGCGCGGCCTGGCGGGCGCGTACGTCGAGCCGGAGTCCTACGACGTGACGCTGAAGGCGACCGGCAGGGACGGCAAGCCCGCCGACGACGCCTTCGCCACGTTCTACAACCTCAAGTCCGGCGATTTCAACGATCTGCGCTTCACCGGCGGGGTCGCCACGGCCCGCCTGCAGCGCGGCGAGTGGAAGCTCATCGCCGAACTGCTGGAGGACAACGCCTACACCTTCACCCACCGCACGGTGACGGTCGGCACGCATGACGAGACCGTGGACCTGGACGCCCGCAAGGCGAACCCCGTCACGTTCTCGCTGGACGACCCGGCGGCCACGCGCTCGAACTTCTTGCAGATCAACACGCGCATGAAGGACGGCGACCAGGCGTACGAGAGCATCTTCACCACGTCCGGGGATCCGCAAGGGTGGAACGCCTACCTGCTGCCCTCCCGGGAGCCGAACCTCGACTACCTGTCGCGAACGGTGTGGGAGAAGGGCTCGCCCGTGACGAGCCGGTACGACCTGGCGGACTACCGCAAGGGCGGCCTTCCCGCCGACCCGGGCGGCCGGTTCAGGAAGGCGGACCTGGCGAAGATCACGACCACCTTCCGCGCGCAGGACGTCGCCGCCCCCGCCGAGTTCGACCGGGTCGCGAACCTGCCCGGCCAGTCGTTCATCCTCCGCGGGCTGTCGTCGTCGGCCGTGACGGTTCCCGGCAAGCTCACCAACTACGTGACCCCCGGGACCGAGATGTCGTGGAACGGCGCCCTCGCGCACGACCTGGGGGCCTACATCCTCGCCGACGCGGCGGCACACATCGTGCGGCGCGGGAACGCCTCCGAGGTGTGGAACGCCGCGGCCATCGGCCCGTCCGCGCCTCAGGTGCTGCGGTTCGAGGACGAGATACTCTACGTCCTCGACGGCCTGTTCAGCGACCGCGCCGCCGGCCGCCGGGGCTGGGACAGGAACGTCACGGGCACCGCGAGCCTCAGCAAGGACGGCACGGTCCTGCAGAGTATCAAGCTGGACGGCTGCGTCTTCGGCGGCATGTGCGCGCTGCTGACGACGGTCCCGGCCGCCGAGGCGACCTACACGGTGAACGTGTCGGCCCGGCGCTCGGTCCCGTACTCCACGCTGGCGACGGCGGTCGACGCGTCCTGGACGTTCAGGTCGGCGCACACGGCCGACGTGTCGGCGCTCCCGGTTCCCGCCGTGAAGCACGACCTGGTGGGGGTCGACGACCACAACCGGGCGAAGCCCGGCTCGGTCACCGCGATCGGGATGACCGCCGAGGGTGGCGCGCTCTCGTCGCTGAAGGTCGAGGCGTCCTTCGACGACGGCAAGAGCTGGCGGCCGCTGCGGGTGAACCGGGTCGGCGACAAGTGGGCCGCCTTCGTGGCCAACCCCGCCTCCGCCGGCTTCGTGTCCCTGCGCACCACGGGCGCCGGCCCAGGCGGCGTCGAGGTGAAGCAGACGATCACGCGGGCCTACGCGGTCAAGCGCTGACCGTGCGCCGGGCGTGGCGGCGGATCCGGGAGACCGGCCGCCGCCGCGCCCGGCGCGAGCCGTACGGCGCGGCGTCAGCCGTTCAGGCGGGCCAGCCGGGCCACGGCCTCGTCGATGACCTCGTCCTTCTTGCAGAAGGCGAACCGGACGAAGTGCCGCCCGAGGTCGCGGCGGTCATAGAAGACCTGGGTGGGGATGGCGACGACGCCGGCGAGCTCGGGCAGCCGCCGCGCGAGATCCAGGCCGTCGGTGAAGCCGAGCGGGCGGATGTCGGTCTGCACGAAGTACGTCCCCGCGGGCCGGTACACCTCGAAGCCGGCCGACGTAAGCCCGGCCATCAGGCGGTCGCGCTTGGCGGCGAGCCCGTCCCGCAGGCCGCCCACCCAGGCCAGTTCCTCGCGCAGGCCGTGGGCGACCGCGAGCTGCCACGGGGCGCCGGAGGTGAACGTGAGGAACTGCTTGACCGTCTGGACGGCGGTGACCAGCCCGCGCGGCGCGCAGATCCAGCCCGTCTTCCAGCCGGTGACCGAGAAGGTCTTGCCCGCCGAGGAGATCATGACGGTGCGCTCGCGCATGCCCGGCAGCGTGGCGAGGGGGGTGTGCTCGACCCCGTCGTAGGTGAGGTGCTCGTACACCTCGTCGGTGACGGCCACCAGGCCGTGTTCCCGGACGACGTCGGCGATCACCGTCAGCTCGTCGTAGGTGAAGACGGTGCCGGTGGGGTTGTGCGGTGAGTTGACGAGGATCGCCCGGGTGCGCGGACCGGCGGCGGCGCGCAACTCGGCGGGGTCGAAGGTGAAACGGCCGTCCACGGGGCGCAGCGTGACGGGCCTGCGCACGGCGCCGGCCAGCGAGATCGCGGCGGCGTAGGAGTCGTAGTACGGCTCGAAGACGATGACCTCGTCGCCGGGCTCGCACAGGGCGAGGACGGCGGCGGAGATGGCCTCGGTCGCGCCGACGGTCACCAGGATCTCGCCGTCCGGGTCGTAGTCGAGGCCGTAGTGCTGCTTGCGGTGCTCGGCGACGGCCTGCCGCAGCTCGGGCAGCCCCGGCCCCGGAGGGTACTGGTTGAAGCCGTCCCTGATCGCGGCGACGGCCCGCTCGAGCATGGCCGGGGGGCCGTCGGTGTCGGGGAAGCCCTGGCCGAGGTTGATCGACGCCGTGCGGACGGCCAGCGCCGTCATCTCGGCGAAGACGGTGGTGCCGAACTCGCGCATGCGCGCCACCAGAGGTTCGCTCACACCGGCAGCCTATCCGGCCGCCGGGCATTAGCCTCGTCGGATGGACGCCTGGATTGCCCCCTTATGCGGGTCATGTGAGCGGCGGCGGCGCGGGTGACGCGGATCCGGGAGCTCGACACGCTGCGCGGTTTCGCCGTCTGCGGCATCACCGTCGTCAACACCTGGCAGCACACCGCGGGCGCGCTGGAACGGCGTGTCCCCACCCCCGCCGACTGGATCGTCGAGAACCTCCTGCAGGGCCGCTTCTACCCCGTCTTCTCCTTCCTCTTCGGCGTCAGCTTCGTGCTGTTCCTGCGCTCGGCGGCGCGCAGGACCCCGCGTCCGTGGTGGCCGCTGCTGCGCAGGCTCGGCGTGCTCGCCTGCCTGGGCCTGCTGCACCGGTTCGTAAGCCCCGGAGAGGTGCTGCTGCCGTACGCGATCGCCGGGGCGCTCGTGCTGCTGCCCGCCTCCTTCCTGCCCCGATGGCTGGTGCTCACCGCCGGGGTGGGCGGCACGCTGTGGGCCGTGCTCGCCGAGGCCGGCGGCATCTGGCTGGTCCCGGGGCTCTTCCTGCTCGGCATGGCCGTGATCGAGTACGCCCCGGGCCCGCGCGCCCTGGCGCCCGCGTTCGCGGTCAGCGCTCCCCTGGCCGTCGCGCTGACCGGCGCCTGGGTGTACCTGTGGGCGCACCCGGAGACGTTCCGCTTCCCGTACACCGTGTCCGTCTACCCGCTCGCCGGGCTCGCCGCCGCCGTCGCCTACTGCACCGGCGTCCTGCTGCTCACCCGGCGCGCCCCCGGCGTCGGCGCCTTCCTCCAGCCGCTCGGGCGGATGACCCTCACCGCCTACCTGGCGGGCAGCCTCTCGGCCGCGGCCCTCGCGCCGCTGCTGGCGCGGGACGGCACCAGGCTCGGCGCCCTGGCCGCGGCCGCCGCCGTCCTGGCGATCCTCGCCGGATTCGCGCACTGGTGGCTGGCGCGTTTCCGCCACGGACCACTCGAATGGGCCTGGCGGTGCCTCACCTGGGGAGAGCTCGTCCCGGCCCGCCGCTCCCCCGATCCCGCGCCGCCGGCGACCGCGCCCCGCGACCTCTCCGGCGGACCGGCGCCGCGAGATCTCGGCAACTGAGGCCCTCCCCGCTTACCCTGGTGGGGTGACCCGCATCGCGCTGTGCCAGATCCCGGTGTCCGAGGACCCGAAGACCAACCTGGAACGCGTCCGCGACGCGCTCGGCCGGGCCGCCTCCAAGGGCGCCGCCCTGGCCGTGTTCCCCGAGGCGACGCTCACCCGCATCGGCAAGCGCGTCACCGACTTCGCCGAGCCGCTCGACGGTCCCTTCGTCACCGCCGTGGCCGACGCCGCGCGCACGCACGAGGTGGCGGTCGTCCTCGGCACGTTCGAGCCGGTGGAGGGCCGGGTCTTCAACACCGCCGTCGCGCTGGACCGCCGCGGGCGGCGCGCGGGGGCGTACCGGAAGATCCACCTGTTCGACTCCTTCGGCGCCCGCGAGTCCGACCTGGTCGCGCCCGGGGACGCGCCCGTCGTCGTGGAGCTCGCCGGCCTGCGCCTCGGCCTGATCACCTGCTACGACATCCGCTTCCCCGAGCACGCCCGCGCGCTGGTCGACCTAGGCGCCGACGCCTTCGCCGTCATCGCCGCCTGGGGCACCGGGCCGATGAAGGAAGAGCACTGGACGACGCTCGTCAAGGCGCGGGCCATCGAGAACACCATGTGGACGATCGCCGTAGGCCAGGCCCCGAACCCCGAGGCCCTGGACGGTTTCGGCGTCGGCAGGAGCATGCTGGCCGACCCGATGGGCGTGGTCCGCGCCGACCTCGGGCCCGCGCCGTGCGTCCACGTGGCCGAGATCGACCTCGCCGAGACCGAGCGCGTGCGCGCCACGCTGCCCAGCCTCTCGCACCGGCGCGCAGATATTTATCGCGCCGTGCCAAAAGCCGAGGTCGGCAGATCGTAAAATACCGAGTGTGAGCGAGCCGGCGCCAAGAACGCAGATGCAGAAGGTCATCCCTCCTCGGCTGCTGGTTCCCTACCTCGCGGGCCAGCGCACGATCATCTCGGGGTACGTCTACCGCGTGCAGGACTGCTCGCGCCTGTCCACCCCCGAGCAGATCATCTCGGCGCTCGACCTCACCTTCGAGGGCTCGGAGCTGACCCCCGAGGTCCCCGAGCTGTACATCCTGCGGTGGCTCTCGCGCGAGACCGACGTCTACGTCGTCCCCTACGGCCCGCACATGGGCGGAGATTGGAACGATTCGCCCCCCTTCGCGGGCAACGGCTTCACCACCTCGCGCCAGCACGTCGTCCCCCAGTTCCACACCACGCCGATGCCCATCCCGGCGGGCGCCGAGATCCACCACCTGACCCCGCGCGGTGAGCGGCGCTTCGCCGAGTATGACGGGCTGACCTGGCGGTCGGCGGCATGAGCGAGATCGAGCCCGTGGGGCTGGGCTTCATCGCCCGCCGTCACGACCAGACCTACGCCGCCGCCCTCGGCCCCGGCCCCGGCGACGTCGTCCTGTTCAGCGAGGAGCCCCGCGAGGGGTTCGACCAGGTCGGCGGCTACTGGCGGCGGCGGGTCCGGCGCGACGAACTGCAGTGGCTGGTGCTGCTGCGCACGGTCGGCGCGTTCGGCGGCGAGCCGTGCGTGGTCCTGGACGAGGACGAGGACGGCCTGCACATCGCCTACACCGGCCACAGCGGCCCCAAGGCCGAGGCCCTCGGCTACTGGATGGTCGACCACGGCGCGTACGAGGTCGTGGTGCCGCACGAGGAGGTCCACTCGATCCGGGTCGAACGCATCCCTGTGCCGAGTCAACCGGCCCAGGGTGCAGGTGTCTCTCGTATGTGACCCAAACCCCGACCGTCTCCCGCGAGCGGCCCACGGTCGCCGAGATCTTCGCCGCGCACTACCCGGCGATGGTCCGGCTGGCCGGGCTGCTCGGCGCGGACGATCCCGAGGACATCGCGCAGGAGGCGTTCGCGCGCCTGCACCGAAGACAGGGACGGCTGCGCGATGACGGCGCCGCCGTCCCCTACCTGCGCGCCATCGTCTGCAACCTGACCCGCAACCGCGTCCGCCACCTGCGGCTCGCACGCCTGCGCCGCCCGGACCCGCCGCCGCCCGTACCGAGCGGCGAGCCGACGCCCAGGGCAAGGTCGTCCAGTGGGTGGCGAACCCGTTCTACCCGAACTTTCCCGATCCGGTGGGCGCGTCCAACGCCAAGCGGGTGGGGCCCGTGCTGGACCTGCCCGGCGGGCCCGAGGCACGCATGTACGACGACGGGTCGTTGGTGTGGCGGCTCGGCGACAGGATCGTCGGCGCGGATTTCGCGGGAAATATGGCGATATCTCCACCTGATGGGCACCTCTCGAACGGGGTGACCGACGTCCCGGTCGCCTCGCACTTCGACGCCGGGCGGTGGTTCGGCTACGCCAGGGCCCGGACGGCCCGGGTGGAGGTCACGTTCGAGGACGGACGGACGGCCCGCGCGCGGACCGTCCAGGACCCGTGGAAGCAGGGCGTGGTCCTGTTCTCGGTCCCCTTCGAGCCCGCCGGCGACGTGTACGTCTCCGGATACCGGGTGACGGGGTTCGACGCGCGGGGCAAGAGGCTATGGCGGCACGACGAGCCCCCGCACCCGCCGCTATGGCAGGAGACCCCCGCGGCCGGTCAGGCCGAGCCGCCTCCCACGCCTAGTCGGCGGTAGCGGGCGAGGCGGGCGGCCAGGCGGTCCTCGGCCGGGCGTTGGAGCAGACCGATGATCTCGTACTCCAGCGCCCGGGCCACCCGCTCGCAGAAGGGCCGGGGTTCGTAGGCCGCATCCGGAAATTCCGGAATTATGCGGTCGACGATCCCGTCCCGCTGAAGGTCGGCCGCCCGGACGCCCTGGGCCTTGGCGATCTCCGGCGCGAAGTCGATCGTCCGGTACAGGATCGCCGAGGCTCCCTCGGGCGGCAGCGGGGACAGCCAGCCGTGCTGGGCGCACAGCACGCGGTCGGCGGGCAGCAGGGCCAGCGCCGCGCCCCCCGCGCCCTCCCCCAGCAGCAGGCAGACGGTGGGCGCGTCCAGCACCACCAGGTCGGCAAGGCTGCGGGCGATCTCGCCCGCCAGCCCGCCTTCCTCCGACGCCCTCGACAGCTCCGCCCCCGCCGTGTCGATCACGGTGACCAGCGGCAGCCCGAGCTCGGACGCCAGGCGCATGCCCCGGCGCGCCACCCGCAGCCCCGCCGGGCCGAGACTGCGCCCCTGGCGCCTGCGGTCCTGGCCGAGGACGACGGCGGGCGCCGCGCCGAACCGGGCCAGCGCCAGCAGCACCCCCGGATCGCTCTCTCCGACGCCCGTCCCGTTCAACGGCGTGACGTCCGACGCGCCGAGCTTCAGCAGCGCCCTGACGCTCGGCCGGTCGTCGCGCCGCGAGCGGCTGATCGCCTCCCACGCCTCCACGTGCACCGGCCGCTCGACCGGTTCCGGTCCGCGTTCGAGCTCCGGCCCGGTCGGCGCGCACAGCACGGCCAGGGCGCGGATCGCGATCTCCCTGGCGTTCCCGGCCGACACCACGGCGTCGACCAGCCCGTGCTTGAACAGGTTCTCCGACACCTGCACGCCCTCGGGGAACGCGTAGCCGTACAGCGACTCGAACACCCGCGGGCCGAGGAAACCGATGAGTGCGCCCGGCTCGGCGGCGGTGACGTGCCCGAGCGACCCCCACGAGGCGAACACGCCACCGGTCGTCGGGTGCCGCAGGTATACGATGTACGGCAGGCCCGCGGCGCGGTGGGCCGCAACGGCCGCGCCGATCTTGATCATCTGGACGAAGGCGAGCGCGCCCTCCTGCATGCGGGTGCCACCGGAGGCGGGGGCGGCCAGCAGCGGCAGCCGCTCGGCCGTCGCCCGCTCGACCGCGCGGACCAGCCGCTCGGCGGCGGCCACCCCGATGGACCCGGCGAGGAAGGAGAACTCGCAGGCCATGACCGCCACCCGGCGCCCGGCCAGCAGGCCCTCGCCGGTGACCACGGACTCGTCGTAGCCGGTCTTGGCGCGCGCGGAGGCGAGCTCCTCGGCGTAGGCGGACCCGGGCGGGGCCGGGTCCAGCGGCGGCTCGTCCCACGACTGCCAGGAGCCGTGGTCGAGGACGGTGTCGATGAGCGTACGGGCGTCAGGCCGTTGCGGGCTCGTCGGCGACATCGGCGACACGGTCGGCCAGGTCACCCTTCCCGCTCGGCCAGCCAGCCGAGCACGGCCCGGGTGTCCTGGCCGAGCTCCGGCGGGGGCGTGTGCTCGGCGGGCGGCGCGCCGTCGAACCTGAGCGGCGACCCCGGCAGCTCGATCGTCCCGAGCACGGGATGCTCCACGGTGACGACCAGCCCCTGCGAGCGGACCTGGTCCCAGGCGTAGACCTCGTCCAGCGAGCGGATCGCCCCGGCCGGGACGCCGAGATCGGCGAGCACGGCCAGCCAGTGCGCCCGGTCGTGGGCGGCCAGGGCCTTCTCGATGTCGGCGATCAGCTCGTCGCGGTGGGCGAACCTCTGCCGGTTGACCGCGTACCTCGGGTCGGCGGGGTCGATGCCCAGCACGGGCGCGAGCCTGCGCCACTGCGCGTCGTTGGCGACGGCGATCTGGATCATCCCGTCGGCGCAGTGGAACGCCCCGTACGGTGCGATCGAGGTGTGGTGGTTGCCCGCCGCGGCCGGGACCTTGCCGCCGACCGTCCACGCCGTCCCGTGGTAGGAGTGCACGCCCACCACCGAGGCCAGCAGGGACGTGCGGACGACCTTGCCCTGGCCGGTGCGCTCGCGCTCGTACAGGGCGGCCAGCACTCCGTACGCGCCGTGGATGCCCGCGAGCAGGTCGGCGATCGACGCGCCCACGCGGTACGGCTCGGCGGGCGAGGGGCCGGTGAGGCTCATCAGGCCCGCCTCGCCCTGGGCGATCTGGTCGTAACCGGGCCTGCCGCCCTCGGGACCGTCGTGGCCGAAGCCCGTGATGGAGAGGATCACCAGGCGGGGGTTCAGCTCGCGCAGCCGCTCCATGGAGAAGCCGAGGCGGTCGAGCACGCCGGTGCGGAAGTTCTCGATCAGGACGTCACTCTGTCTCACCAGGCGGGCCAGCAGATCGGCACCCTCGGGGGACTTGAGGTCGAGGGTGATCGACTTCTTGTTGCGGTTGGCCGCGAGGAAGTACGTCGAGACGTCACCCGCGGGGCCGGCGAACGGCGGGCCCCAGCCGCGCGACTCGTCGCCGCCGTCGGGATGTTCCACCTTGATGACCGTGGCGCCCAGATCGCCCAGCATCTGCGCTCCGTGCGGCCCGGCGAGCGCCCGGGACAGGTCGAGCACCACGATGTCGCTGAGAGGTCCCTGCAAGGTCAGCCTCCACGGGGGTCGGGGGGAGAATCATAGTCCCCACCGGCAAGCCTGCCAGGTCCGGCCGTCCGGTCCACACTCAGGTCGCCCGGCGTTTCCGTGTCACCCTGTGTCGCGTTATGTTGCATTGTGTCGCGTTGTGTCGCGGCCAGTCGTCCAGTGGCGTCCTGTACCGGCCTGTGCCGCCGTCGTCCGCGCCGTCCCGTGCCGTCACGCCGGCTCCGGTGGCGCCGCCCGGCGCGTTCCAGGCGGCGCCGGCCACCCATGCCGGACGGACAGCGGGATCGTGGGGGTCCGGGGCCGCCGTCACTCTCGCGTGGGTCCTAGTGGGTCGTCTTGCGCGCCCGCCAGCGGTCCACCAACTCGCGAAGCTTGCGCTGGTTCTGCGGGTCACGAGCCATCGTCTTCGCCTTCTCGACGTTCTCGCGGCCCTTCGCGCTACGCAGGTACTCCTTGATGCGCTCAACCATGGACGCCATATTCTTCACCACCATCTGTCGGTCACCGTTTCCACTGAACGGCTACCCTCGACATCCCCCGTCAATCACGCATTGTGCCCACTACCTGCAAAAACAGGACAACCAGTGACGATTGCGGGATAGAACCACAAGGTTCGCGCGATCACATCGTGACGAATCAGGTTCGGCCCGGCGTCACGCTCCGCGCCTTCGCCGGTGCGTTACCGTGGTCACCCGTACGGCCAGGAGTGGAACCGGCGGGGAGGGCGCGCGACTTGGGAGCCCCGCGACGCGTCACCGGGAGGACCCCCTGAACGGCAGCGACGACCCGGCCTCGGCGAAGATCATGGAGCGGGTCCGGCGCCTGCTCGACCTCGCCGAGCACCCCGCCACCGGCGAGGAGGAAGCGGCCGTCGCCTCCGCCCACGCCGCCGCGCTCATGCTCCGGTACGGGCTCGACGCCTCCGCCGTACGCCGCGGCACGACCGGCCGGGCCGAGACGATCGACGGCATCGAGTTCGAGGTCTCCAACCGCGGCGGCCACGCCCGCGAGCGGTGCTGGGCCCTCCACCTGGTGTGCGAGGCGCTCGACTGCAAGATCGCCCAGCACTGGACGGGGGTCAAGGGCCGCGGCATCCGGGCCGCCACGCGCGTCACCGTGACCGTCGTCGGGCCCGAAGCCGTCCTCGACGGCCTGCGCGTCCTGCTGCCGTCCCTCGCGCTCCAGATGGAGAACCAGGTCAGGCCCGCGCTGCGGCGGTTCGCGGCGGCGGCACTGGAAAGCGTGACCGACAAGGACCGGCGCGCCAAGGTCTCCACCGACTTCCGCCGCGCCTTCTACGTCGGCTTCGGCACAGGCGTGTCCGCCAAGCTGCGCGAGCGGGTCGCCGAGGTCGCCGGCGAGGTCCGGGGAAGCGGTGCGGAGCTCGTCCTGCTCGACCGCGTCGCCCTCGTCCGCGAGGAGTTCGACCGCCGCTTCCCCGGCCTGAGGCCCGCCCGCAACACTCCCCTGCACCACGACGGCTTCTACACCGGCCGCGAGTCGGGCCGCCACGCCGACCTAAACGACCGAACCCTCCCCGACCCCCTCGCCGCACAACTGCCCGCCCCACGCGACGACCGGCCATAGCGTCCCGCGCCGCGACGGCGTTCAGGCATGACGAGCCAGCGAGGCGTACGCCTGCTCTGGGGTGAAATCGTGACGGAACCACCGGCTCCGACGCCCGTTCTCGCGAAAGAGGCGCCCTCGTGAACGTCCACGGCCGGTGAAGGCCGCCAGGCGACAGAACTATGGAGGGCCGGTAGCTCCTCACGCTCGCATATCGGTGATTACCTGGAAACGCCCCCTTTTCGATGGATCCGTAAGGAGTCGTCCCCAGTGCGAATCCGCAGATTACAAGCCGCAGCGGCACTCGCCGTGGCGGTGAGCGCGGGCGCCCTCGCCACCGCCGCACCTGCCGTCGCCTCGGCCTCCACCCATGTGTCCGCCTCCAGCCACGCGCCCGCCTCCGCCGAGGGCCGCCTGGCCCCGCTGCCGCCGGACTGGTATCGCCAGGGCCCCTATCCGACCAAGGCGGCCTGCGATGTCGGCCTGTTCGACGCCGGCGACGACGGATACACCGGGTACAGCGCCTGCTACTACTACAACGGCGACCGCTCCTACGCACCGGGCTACTACTTCAACGTGTACATCCCCTGAGCGTCCTCTCCCCCTCATCGTGATCGCCCCCGGTCGGGCATGCCACCCGGCCGGACCGGGGTGACCTGCACGAGGCCCATGGACACGACCTCGGTGTCCATGGGCCTCACCGCTGTATGCCGGTGTCAGAAGGTGGCGACGTTCAGCAGTTTCTCCGGAATGCCGGGAACCGGGACGGCCGCTGCCTGGAGCGACATTCTGACGGACGCCGGAGTCGCGGCCGGGTGCGTGGCCTTCCAGAGCGCCGCGCCGCCCGCCACGTGCGCGCTCGCCATCGAGGTGCCGGAGAGGGTGTTGTACGAGCTGTTGATCCAGGTGGAGTAGATGCAGAGGCCCGGAGCGATGAGGTCGACGTCGGCACCGAAGTTGGAGGTGGGACTCCGCGTGTCGTCGGGAGCGCTGGAGCAGCCCGTCGCCCCGCCGCCGGGAAGCCCGTTGTAGTCGGCCAGCGCGCTGACGGTGATCACCTCGTCGTAGGACGCCGGCACGAAGCCGGCCGCGTTCGAGGCGCTGTTCCCGGCCGCCACCGAGATGGTCACACCCGCCCGGACCGCCGCGCAGATCGACCTGTGCAGGGCGTCGTTGTTGCTGTTGCCACAGTTGCCGTCGTCACTGCCGGACCCGCCGATGCTCATGTTGGCGACCTCGATCTCCGAGGCGTGGGCCGTGACGTAGTCGACCCCGCAGATCACCTGCGACCACGAGCCGCTCCCGGCGGCGTTCAGAACCCGTACCGGCCACAACCGGGCTCCGGGCGCGACGCCGACGACGCCGATGGTGTTGTCGGTCGCCCCGATGATGCCGGCGACGTGCGTCCCGTGGCCGTTGAGGTCGTTGGCGCTGGTGCCGTCGTTGCAGTTCTTGGCGCCCGTCGTGTAGACGTTCAGGTCGGGGTGGGTGTGCTGGATTCCCGTGTCGATGACCGCCACGTCCACATCGACCCGTTCGCCCGGGCCGTCGACGTTGTTGATTCTGGCGGTGGGGCTGAGGTCGGCGTCGACCCGGTTGACGCCGGTGGGCAGCATCTGGGCGGCGATTGAGACCGTCCTGTCCGGCTGCACCCACTGCACCAGCGGGTCCTTGGTGAGGGCCGCGGCCGCCTCGGCGGTCATCTTGGCCGAATAGCCACTGAGCGCATGGCTGTAGACGTAGTCGACACTGATGGCCCGGGAGCCCGCCGGCGAGTTGCGGACGAACGAAGTTGCGTCGGTCCCGTCCCTCAGCACGACGATGTAGTCCCCCACGGGGTCGGGGGCGGCGACCCCGGCCGCGGCCGGAATCGTCGCCACGGCCAGGGAAGCGGCGAAAAGCGCCGCGAGAAGCGTTCTACGCACGGGGTTCCTCCACTCAGTGGTACACAGGGCCCGGAGAACTTCGAACCGGCGGCCGGGGCCAGGCGCCGGTCGCGCACCACGCGAGGCGGGCGACCGGGTCCCGCGAGCTCCACTCGCGAAAAGGACCCACGGGGATCTGATCCCCGTGGGTCCTTCACTTCTTCACCCCGGCCTTCCGAACAAGGACGGAGGGCTCAGACGGCCTCAGAACGTCGCGACGTTGAGCAGCTTCTCCGGGATACCGGAAACGGGGACGGCCGCGGCCTGGAGCGCGGTCTTGACGGCCGCCGGCGTTGCGGTCGGGTGCGTGGCCTTCCAGAGCGCCGCCCCGCCCGCGACGTGCGGGCTCGCCATCGACGTGCCCGAGATGGTGTTGTACGAGCTGCCGGTCCAGGTGGAGTAGATGCAGACGCCCGGAGCGATGAGGTCGACATCGGCACCGAAGTTGGAGAAGCCGATCCGCGTGTCGTCGGTACCGGGGTAGCAGGTGGACGGCGCCCCGCCACCGGGCAGGCCGTTGTAGTCGGCCAGTGCGCTGACAGTGATGACCTCGTCGTAGGCCGCCGGCACGAAGCCGGCCGCGTTGACCCCGCTGTTGCCCGCCGCCACGACGAAGGTCACGCCCCTGGAGACCGCGGTGCAGATCGACTTGTGCATGGCGTCGTTGTTGGTGTTGCCGCAGTTGCCGTCGTCGGTGCCGGCTCCGCCGAGGCTCATGTTGGCGACCTCGATCTGCGAGGCGTTCGCGGCGACGTAGTCGATGCCGCAGATCACCTGCGCCCAGGTGCCGGATCCGGCCGCGTTCAGGACGCGCACCGGCCACAGCCGGGCACCGGGGGCGACGCCGACGACGCCGGCGGCGTTGTCGATCGCGCCGATCGTGCCCGCGACGTGCGTTCCGTGGCCGTTCAGGTCGTTGGCGCTGGTGCCGTCGTTGCAGTTCTTGGCGCCCGCCGTGTAGACATTCAGCTCGGGGTGAGTGAGCTGGATGCCGGTGTCGATCACGGCGACGTCGACGTTCACGCGGGTGTCGACACCGTTGATCGCGGCGGTCGGGCTGAGCTCGGCGTCCACCCGGTTGATGCCGGTGGGCAGCGTCTGCGCGGTGGTCGAGACCGTCTTGTTGGGCTGCACCCACTGCACGAGCGGGTCCTTGGCGAGGGCCGCGGCCGCCTCGGCGGTCATCTTGGCCGAATAGCCGCTGAGCGCGCTGCTGTAGACGTTGTCCACGCTGATGGCTCGGGAGCCCGCCAGCGAGTTGCGGACGAACGATGTTGCGTTGGTTCCGTCCTTCAGAACGACGATGTAGTCGCCGACCGGGTCCGGCGCCGCCATCGCGGCCGTGGCCGGGATCACCGGCAGGGCCAGAGCGGCGGCGAACAGGGCTGTGAGGAGCGTTTTGCGCACGGGGGGGATCCTCCACTCTTCGGTCCATCCGTGTTGTGGACCGCCAAAGAGGAGATTGACGCGCCTTCTCGCCTCATTCCAGAGCAGATGCCAATCTGTTATCTGGAATTAACAAAATACGGTCACCTGAGTCTGAAGTGACAGAAAACATGCTTTGAAACTGAAAGGTGCCGACACTGCGGCGGATTCCGGGAATACCTAAACCACGATCGACCATAGGACGATGTGCATAGTCCGATAAAATATGCCCGCCCGACAAAATGGCCAGAACAAAAATCCCCGTCCCCGCAACCCGTCCATCCGTTACAGATCCCCCATCTCCCGCCGACTTACGATGATCGACCTTTTCGCCGGCCTTCCTGCGTTACGTTGGTACATCCGGCACCACAGGAACGCCGCACATCCGGCGAGCGGAGCCCGACAGGATGTGCCCGGCCAACGGGAAGAGACCGCACGGGGACGGGCCGGACGAAGCGGCCGGGCCGACGGGGACGGATCGAGCGGCGCCGGCCGGGCGGTACGCACACCGGCCGCAGGGACGTGAGTGAGAACAGGGGACGTGAGCAGATGAGCACAGGGGGCGTGATCGCATGAGCACCGTGCCACCAGGCACAGGACCACTGTCACCCGACTTCACGGGCATCGACCCGAACCTGATGGACGGCCTCATCACCGAACTGGAGAAGGCCCGCAGCGTCATAGGCGAGCACACCGAGGCCATCCGCCGCGTCTACGCCTCCAACGCCCTCCCCGCCACCTCTCTCACCCCGATCGCCGAGATCGAACACTGGATAGACCAGAAACTCCCCGACCTCCGCCGCCGCACCCACCTCGCCCGAGCCACAGCAAACCTCCCCAACTGGTCCCCCGGCACCGCGAGCGCCCTCATCCCCTACGAGGAGAAGCCCGCCCTACCCCCCGCCGAAGCCCGCCGTCTCGGCACCGACCTGGCCTCCCAGTACAAGAAGATCGACCCGGACGCCCTCTTTCAATCGGGCCGTCCAGAGATGTGCGCGAAAGTACTGCAGACCCTCGCGGCTCACATTCACGACCCGGAGTACACTGCCTCCTTCTTCGCGGCCCTCGGGGTGGAGGCCGCCCTCCGACTCCCGGTGGTCTTGCGAGACCATCTTCAGCCCGGCGAAGAGGCCACCCTAGCCCCACCTCGGCCAGGTGACGAAATACTCCACACAATTAGCCAGGCGTTCGCCACCGCAGTGTCTGCCGGAACGCATGTACCCAGATTCTCATCGATTTATGAGAAATTACGTAACTCTGGACTATCCATGCGGCAGCAGTTCGGAGCCAGCCTCCTGCTTAGCGGAGCCAAATATCCGACCGAATGGCTGGCACAGGTCGCGCTTAAAAATGGTTTTGGATCACCCCGCAAGGTCAACCTTGGGTTCGTTTACGCCCTCGCAAATAACCCCGCCGCCGCACGGCTGGCAATCACCCAAGCGACCGGAGGCGACACCGCAAAGCTCAAAAGTCTCCTAAAGGAGTTCAGTGAACGCAGCACCGGTATATACGCAACCGCTAGCGATGGGGATGCTTTCGGCCGCTTGCTGCCCGCCGCCGCGGGAGTCTACGATGAACAAGACGGCATGCACAGTAAGGAATCAGCACTATTCGCCTTCACCTTAATGTCGACAATTAATGAGTTGAAGATCGCCCCCGAGGTGAAACCCTACCTCTCACAGATCGCCGGCTCCTACGCGACGGAAATGGTTGAGGGGGCAGACTTCAGCAACTCAAACCACCTTCTCCCCAGCGCGTTCGGGGAGGTCAAGTCCCACATTTTCGGACTAAAACCCGCTTTTCGTCTGAGCCCAGAGGACACCTACAGGTTCATCAAGCTCTTCGCCGACAACCTGGACGATCAGATGCCATTTCAAGCGGGCATGGAGGCTTTGACCACTCGCCTGATCGTTTCTGCCGTACCCGACATGATGCACAGTAAGAATCCAGAGCGATTGGATGGCATATTCTCCGCGCTAGGCAGCGTCCGCGGAGTTCAGTTAGCCGCGCGAGAAAAACTAGGTCAACTCAAGGACGACGCCGCCGAAGAGCGCAGTAAGCTCGTGAGCTTACTGCTCGGCACGGGAATGGGTGTAGTAGCGATCAAAGGACCGATCGCGGACATTCCAATCTGGTGGACAGTCATAAGTGCCGGCTGGTCCAGCGTCGATACGTACAAGCAAGAGGACGAAAAGGAGGTGGATAAGATCCGCACTGCCACCGAACTCGATACACTCGGCCGCCAGCACACGATAGCCCAAGCATTGCTCGCCGCAGGGTTCAAAACGAAGATTTCACCTAAGGACTATCAAGCCACATGTCCACCCGGCGTCAGTATTACTGACGCTCACGGCCAACTGCGTCCATTCACCGATATCCTCGAGTCCGGCAATAAGGGTCTCGACGCTCTTGACCGATGGTTGCTGCTGAACGGCATGGGAGGCCCTGATACATCCTCTCTAGGGACCGCTTCGGATCGCTTGGCAAGCACCTTCGAGGGGCGAATGATTCGCGCGAAGGTTCGAGCTTCTCAGTTCGAAAAAGGGTCATGATGCAGGCAGGCATTGGGTCTGGCCCCGCACATCAATCCGGCCGTCCAAAGAAGAACTGAGGTACAACACGGTAGCCGCTTCGGTGTTCTCCAACCTAATAGGTCCGTCATCGAACCCGTCTGTCACGATTTTGTACGGTGCCACGCGCCCCAAAGCAGAGACCAGTCCGTCCTTGACTATCTGAGACTTGGCCTTGGGCTCACTGTCAACAGCTGAAGCAGCAAAGGTCTGCCTGACCTTACTATCGGAACAGGACAGATTCTTGCCGCCAGGGTCCGTTATAGTCACATTCTTAGCATTGCTCTCCTTCAGTAGCTGAAGAATGTGATATTTCAGAGTCTGACCGGCTTGGGTGGCGGTGGGACCCGTGTCGGCTGCACATGCTGTCAACACCACAGGTGTGAGCAATACCAGGACGACGGTCATAAGGCGGAGCCTTGCGGGACTGGACAGGACGAGCATCGTCTTCGCCTCCACGTCTGGCTGGGACCTGGTCGCGCCCCACATACTCTCAGTGAGAACCGCTGCGCCACCTAGTATCTACATTCTGGCCGACGCTTTCACCACAGCAGGAGTCCGACGTTGCCCATCGACGATGATCTGGTGCCCAATCCCAGGCATCAAGATCTGGAAGCAGCTCTTGCCACTGTGCGTGCACACGCCCACGTACTGGAGACTGTTCTCGACCCGGCATGCGCTCAGTTCGGCGGTCAGGCAGTGTGGGTCGGGCCTACCGCTCGGGCGTTCGGCGAGGAGTTGAACGGCCGCCGGGCGCGGATGAAGACGGCCGTACAACATGTGGTCGCCGAGTTGGAAGCCGAGTTGCGGTCCACCCCAAACAAGGTTTCACGGGCGGTCGCAGCAGGCATGAGCGGCTGGTCCTAGCCGACGTGCAGGCGCAGAAGGCACCCACTCGTACAGTCGTGTGCGAACCGTTGCCCCCCGGTGGCTCGGAGTTCAGGTTTGCGGCGACATGGGCGGCAGTGCCGTTGCGCCACGTGCCCGGAGCTCGGACAATGCCTCACACCAGTCGCTGGTCGTTGAGCCTGAAGCAGCAAGTACGGCATCGAATTCGTGTGCCCGTACAACGACACTGACGATGGGGAGAGTGTGGGGGTCGCGCAGAGCTGCGGTAGCAATGCGGCAGGCCTCTTCGATTTCTCTCGCTTTGACAAGAGCAGTGGCATGCGCGAAGCGCACCAAGGCCGGATCGCTCGTCGCTGTGGGATCGTAGGCCGCGAGTGCCCGAGTCGTCGCGTCTCCCGCACCTTCGGCGTCGCCGAGGTCAGCCCAGCCACGCGCCTCGTAGAAGACCTGTCTCTCGGGTTGGAAGGACAGGACGCCTGGTTGCACCGCCTCAGGAGCGCAACGGTCGAGAGTGGTTCGGCACCTGTCTATCGCCCGCTCGAATGCGAGACGGTCACCAAGGGACGCGTGTGCGAGGGCGGCGAAGCCCCACATCCAAGCAATTGCCGGATTAGCTCCCACGACCTGTTCCAGTCTGGGCGTGACCATCGCCAGGGCTCCGGACGGGTTCCCTGAATAGGTCGGTATAAGAGCTGTACTGGCCAGCGCAAGATCCGACAGGTACCGGTCGCCAGCCTCATGCGCAGCGCGAGTCGCGACCGCATACCAACGTCGAGCCTGCACGAACTGGTCAGCGTTGAACAGAATCTCTCCAGCGATGATCGAGAACTTGGCGCCGACGCGAGCCAGTCGCTGTTGCGCTTCCATGGGCTGCCGGTGCGTCAACAGTTCTCGCACGCTGGACAGGTGCAACAGCGTCTCGGCCAACAGAGTGGTCGGTGGCACCCTTTCGAGCTGTTGGCCCAGCCGGTCGGCTTCGGACTCCAGGTAGAGGAGACGGGCTTCGCCGACGTTGCCAGCGTCCAGCACTTGTTCTAGCAGGTCGGGGCCGCGCCAGATGCTTTCTGTCAGGCCGAGGGCCATGGTGGTGGCGCCGAGTTGGAATACCTCTCGCCGGTTCGTGGCCGCCTCCCGGGGGTCGGGGCGCGTCTGGGGAACGCCGGAGTCCTTGTTCCCAGGGTCGTACGGGGCGAGGAGTTCCGCAACGGTGTGGCCCGGAAACATGCGCTCCAGGACCCGGCAGTGATCCGCCAGCGGCTTGGTCTTCAGGTGACCCTTCAGCCACCGCCCGAACGCCTCCCGACTCGGCGACGAGCCGATCAGGCTCCGGTCGATGCTCCGCGCCACCTTGTCGTACTCTAGGCAGAACGCCCGATGCGTTTCCTGATGACGCTTCATCAGCAACACCTTCAGCAAGGTCTGCCGACCGGACATCGACTGCACCTACCCTTCGCTATCGGATGACTACGTACAGCAACTCCCTGCTCACAGTAAAGTCCTCGGCCACCGAGTTCAGCGGTTTTCCCACGACGACACAGACAAGACACACCGGCGACCGCCGGTGACTCGGGCCCGAGAACCGAAACGGCAACCGCCAGGCCTCACAAGGCGGACCATGTGCCACCAAAGCCACTTGCTGGATCCGCAGAGAAGGGGCACATCTTGTCCCCGGACGCGAACCCCTGCGCATGACGAGCAGCAGCAACGTCTGGCGGATCGCACGCACAACCATCTCGACCCCTCCGGGTAACGCCGATCCGCCTTGGCGGCGGATCGGTTTTTCCTGCCCCGCTACGCGGGACTGAATCACGTGTTGATGCGATCGACCACCGCTTTTGAAGACGTTGCCCACAAGACACTCATTGCGGTACGGTCCCATCGACACAGCATGGGCGACCCGAGGAGCTGAGGTGGGCAGGGACGTTCAGGTCACCGCGGCGGACATTTCCCGGATGGGCGATGTGGGGCGCGCGGCGGTGAGCAACTGGCGTCGCCGCCACGACGACTTCCCTCAGCCCACCGGCGGCACCGCGACCAGCCCTGTGTTTTCTCTGAACGAGATCAAACAGTGGCTGCGTTCCCACGCCGAAGGGAAGGAGCTCCCCCTCCGCGAGTGGCTCTGGCAGGACTTGCGCGCCAGTGCGACCGAGGAGCAACTGACGGATCTGATCGCCGACCTCGGGGCCTTTCTCGTCTACCTCGACAGCACCGAAGACTGGGGGGATCTGTCGGTTCAGGGGGACACCGCCGTGGCAGCCGGCCTACCTGAGCGGATCCCGTTGGAGACCTCGGGCTCACTGACTCCGGCGAGAATCCCTCTTCTACGGCAACTGGCCGATGTCGCCAGGCGAGACGGGGTGAAGCCGACCTTCGCCTTCCTCCGCGACCGCTACTTCGAACTGCACACCAAGCGGACCTACACCACCCCTGAGCCGGTCGCGCGATTGATGGCCGCCCTCAGCAATCCCCTCGCCTCGACCGTCCTGGATCCGGCCTGCGGCTCCGGGACGTTGCTCCAAGCGCTGCACGACCGTCCCGGAAGCAGCGTGCAAGTGCTCCTGGGTCAGGACATCGACGAGGCCAGCGCCCGGCTGACCACGGTCCATCTCACGCTCCACGGGTGCGAGGTCGACATCCAACCAGGTGACTCCCTCCGCCGGCCCGCGTTTCCTGGCACAGCGGTGGACGCGGTGGTGGGCAACCCGCCGTTCAACGACCGCGCCTGGGGCTACGAAGAACTGGCCGCCGACCCGCGGTGGGAGTACGGACTGCCGCCCCGGACCGAGTCGGAACTCGCCTGGGTCCAGCACTCCCTCTCCTACCTGCGTCCCGGCGGCACCGCCGTGCTGCTGATGCCACCGGCCGCCGCCAACCGCCGCTCCGGCCGCCGCATCCGTGCCCAGCTCATCCGCCGAGGCGCGCTCCAAGCAGTGATCGCGCTCCCGCTCGGCAGCGTCCCCAACACGGCGGTCGCCCTGCATCTGTGGGTGCTGGGCAAGCCGCGCGACTCGCGAACTCCGAGGCACGTGCTCATGGTCGACACCTCCGGCTGCCACGAGGCATTCGTCCAGGCGGCCTCGGCCGCCTGGGGACGCTTCGAGCGGGGTGACGACGTCGGCGAGCCGACGGTCAGCCGGGCCGTGCCGGTCATCGACCTGCTGGACGAGGACGTCGACCTCACTCCGTCCCGGTATCTGTCGGTGTCGGCCGAGGACCTGTCACCCGAGCGGGTCACCGGTCAGCGCGACCGAATGGCGGATCTGCTCAGGCTCGCCGCGACACTGGTACCGGCGGTCGAGTCGGCCACCGAAGAGGAGGAGCTTGTACTGGTGCCGCTGACGGAGCTGGTACGGCGCGGCATGCTGACCGTCGAGCACCAGAGCCTGCTGAAACCTGGCGAGGCGTCCGACGTCCCGGACGGGTTGAGGGTTCTCATGCCCGAAGACATCCTCGACGACCGGCCGCCCACCGGCACCACTCCGGGTGTTCCCGTCCATCACGAGATCGTCGTACGGCGCGGCGACGTGGTCGTCCCTCACATGGTGCACCGGCCGACGGCTCGTTTCGTCGTGGAAGGCGGAGCGATCCTGGGGCCCCGGGTCTCCCTTCTACGCACAGACCCCGAGCAGTTGGACCCTCACTTCGTGGCGGGGTTCGTGGCAAGCTCCATCAACGCCCGCCACTACACCACACTGGCCAGCCGGGCCCAGGTGGACGTGCGCCGGGCCGACATCCCGCTCCTGCCGATCGCGGAGCAGCGCCGGTACGGCGAGGCGTTCCGGCGACTGGCGGAGTTCGAGGCTTCCCTGCGCCAGGCCGCGGCGCTCGGCGAGGATCTGATTCAACTGATTTCCGACGGTCTGACGCACGGCAGCGTCCGGCCCGCTTCCGAGAAGGGTGCACGGTGAGCGTCAACCACCAGAAGTACGCGGACTTCATCTGGTCCGTGGCCGACCTGCTCCGGGGTGACTACCGCCAATCGGAGTACGGCAAGGTCATTCTGCCGTTCACCGTGCTGCGCCGGCTCGACTGCGTGCTCGAAGGCACCAAGAACGCCGTCCTGGCGATGAACGAGGAGCTCAAACAAGGCTCCCTGCCCGCCGGAGCGAAGGATCGCAAGCTCAGGGACGCCGCCGGCCAGACCTTCTACAACACCAGCGCGCTCGACTTCAAGAAGATCGCCGGTGCGCCGGAGAACGTGGCGCGCAACCTGAGCGCCTACATTGGCGCCTTCTCCCCCGGCGCGGTCGAGGTCTTGGACAAGTTCCGCTTCGACGAGCAGATCAGCCGACTTGACGAGTCCAAGCTGCTCTACCTGGTGACCTCGAAATTCGCCGCCATCGACCTGCACCCCGACAAGGTCGACAACCACCAGATGGGCTACATCTTCGAAGAACTGATCAGGAAGTTCTCCGAAATCTCCAACGAGACTGCTGGTGAGCACTTCACGCCACGCGAGGTCATCAAGCTGATGGTCAACCTGCTGATGGCCCCCGACGACAAGGACGTGATGGTGCCCTCGGTCATCCGGACCGTCTACGACCCGGCCTGCGGGACCGGCGGCATGCTCTCCGCGGCCGAGGAGTACATCACCCGGTACAACACCAAAGCCACGGTGAAGGTGTACGGGCAGGAGCTCAACCCCGAGTCGTGGGCGATCTGCCGGTCCGACATGATGCTCAAGGGCCAGGACCCTACGAAGATCGCGTTCGGTAACTCCTTCACGCAGGACGGACACCCCGCGGGGAAGTTCGACTACCTGCTGGCCAACCCACCGTTCGGCGTGGAATGGAAGAAGGTCCAGACCGAGATCCTCGACGAGGCGGAGAATCGCAGCTGGGCCGGCCGGTTCGGCGCCGGGACCCCCCGGATCAACGACGGGTCGTTCCTCTTCCTCCAGCACATGATCTCCAAGATGAAACCGGTCGAGGACGGCGGCTCCCGCATCGCGATCGTCTTCAACGGCTCGCCACTTTTCACCGGAGCCGCCGGGTCGGGCGAGTCGGAGATCCGCCGCTGGATCCTGGAGAACGACTGGCTGGAGGCGATCGTCGCGCTCCCCGACCAGCTCTTCTACAACACCGGCATCTCCACCTATTTCTGGATCCTGTCCAACCGCAAGGCCCCCGCGCTGCGCGACAAGGTGATCCTGCTGGACGCCCGCGAGCACTGGGCCAAGATGCGCAAGTCCCTGGGCGATAAGCGCAAGCTCGTCCCGGACGACCAGATCGGTGAACTCACGCAGCTCTACAAGGAAGCGATCACCAGCGGGACCACCGACCCCAAGGTGAAGATCTTTCCTCGTCACGCCTTCGGCTACCAGCGGATCACGGTCGAGCGTCCGCTCCGCCTCCGTTTCGAGGTCACCGAGGAGACTGCCGAGGAACTGGCCGAGGCCAAGGCCGTGCAGAAGTACGGGCACAAGGCCGCGCTGCTCGACGCCATCCGTTCGCTCTCCGGTACCACGTGCGCGACCCGGAAGGAGATGGAGGCGGCGCTCATCGAGCACTTCACCAAGCACCAGCTCGGCGCGCATGGAAAGGTCGCCGCCCCCGTGATGAAGGCGGTGTGGGCTGCCGTCTCCATCAGCGACCCCGAAGGCGAGCTCCAGACCGACTCCAGGAACGACCCGCTTCCCGACCCTGATCTCCGCGACAACGAGAACGTGCCGATCACGTCGATGAACTCGACCCCGGCGGAACGCCTGGCCGAGATCGACGAGTACATGAAGAACGAAGTCCTGCCTCACGTCCCCGACGCCTGGGTCGACCACTCCAAGACCAAGCTCGGCTTCGAGATCCCGTTGACGCGACACTTCTACGTCTACACCCCTCCCCGTCCGCTGGAAGAGATCGACGCCGAACTGAAGTCTCTGGAGGCCGAGATCCAGAAGCTCCTCGGCGAGGTGATCCGATGAGTCTCACCGAGCTTGCTCCTTGGCTGGAGCAGTCGCGCTGGCCCACGGTCCCGATCAGATATGTCGCTTCTCTCGGAACGGGTCACACTCCCAGCCGTCAGCATCCCGAGTATTGGGAGAATTGCACTGTTCCCTGGATCACTCTCGCTGACGTCTGGCAGCTCCGTGACGGCACCCGGGACACCATCACCGAGACCAAAGAGAAGATCAGTCGACTCGGGATGGCCAATTCTGCGGCCGTCCTTCACCAATCCGGGACCGTGATTCTGTCTCGAACAGCGTCGGTCGGCTTTTCGGCAATCATGGGACGCGACATGGCAACCAGCCAAGACTTCGCGACGTGGACATGTGGCCCACAGTTGGATCCACGCTTCCTTTTGCAGGCATTGCGCGCGATGGCCCCCGATCTGCGGAGAGTAGCCGCCGGGTCTACCCACAAGACCATCTACATGCCCGATATCGAACAGCTCAGAATTCCCCTTCCGGCCATGGAGGAGCAGCGGCGCATCGCCGCCTTCCTTGACGCCGAGATCGCTCGAATCGCGCGGATGGAGTCACTTCAGCAGGCCGTTTTGGCAAAGCTGACTGAACGGGACCTAGCGGTCATTGATCTTGAACTTGATCGACTAAAATCCCAATTTGACACTGCACCTCTTCGCCGCTCAGTCCGTCGTATCGAACAAGGCTCCAGCCCACAATGCGACAACTTCCCGGCCGGGGAAGGTGAATGGGGCGTCCTCAAGATCAGCAGCATAAAGAATGGTACGTTCTTCTCCAAAGAGAACAAGCGACTACCGGCGGATCTGTCCCCTGATCGCCGGTTCATGGTCCACCCTGGGGATCTGCTCGTGACGCGCGCTAACACCCCTGAACTGGTCGGAGACGTCGCCGTTGTGACTGAACACAGTGAACGACTGCTACTCCCAGACCTTATCTATCGTATACAGCTTACGGAATCGCTAATTCCCGAATTTGCGGCGCTAACCTTAAGAGGCAGTAAAGTACGAAGCCTTGTCCGGGCGACAGCGCGCGGAACGTCGCAATCGATGGTCAAGCTTCGAGGTGAGGACATTCGCGAATGGCCGATCCCCCACGCTCCAACGAGTCGGCAGCGCGAAGCGATTGACACAGTGACCCGACACAAAACCCTCACGGCAACCCTCAAAGCGCAGGTGTGGCGGCAACTGGAACTACTCGCCGAGCGGCGACAAGCGCTGATCACGGCTGCGGTGACCGGGCAGATCGATGTGGCGACCGCTCGTGGAGTCGGGGTATGACGTCCAAGCGGTCGCGTTCCGCGCCGTCCAGCGCGAGCCGTACTCGTACTCGAGGGAAGGGGAGGTGAGAAGGATGGCGGGACAGCGGCTTTCCGAATTGCGTGTGGAGAACTTCCGCAGCCTGGGGCGGGTCACCTTGCCCCTCGGGCCGGTCAACATACTGATCGGACCGAACGGGGCGGGCAAGACGAATGTACTGGAAGTCTTCCGCTTTCTGGCCGACGTCGTTCACAGCGACCTGTGGCCCGCGCTGGAGGAGCGGGGGGGCTTCGAACGCCTGGTGTTCCGTGGCGGCGAGGCCGTGCCGACATGGATCCGCATCGGCATTCGGGGCAATTGGTCCCCCTCATACCAAGGGGATGATGCCGACGAGTACAGTCTGACGATCCACGGCACTCCGCTGGCCAGGGAAGAGCGCTTCCGGATGGCGAACCAACAGCACCGACTCCTGACCATCACCGTCGAGGACGAGGTGGCCAGGGCCCTGCCGCGCGACGCAGGGGACACCGTCGAGGAGATCGGAATCCAACCGCTGAGCAGTGGGTTGTCCACTTTGCCGCGGCTGCGAACGTCCGGATTCAGCCTCAGCCCGATCCACTTGGCCAGGCTCCTCGGTTCCTTCCGGATTTTCGATGTCGATGTCGCCCAGGCTCGAATGCCGGCGCGGGTACCGAAAAGCAAGGCCGAAGGCATCGCGGACAACGCGGCCAATCTTGCGGGGTTCCTCCTCTGGCTGCGCGACCACGACGCGGATGCCTGGAGTCGTCTCCAGGCGGATGCCATCGAAGTTCTCCCTCAGCTTGAGGCTCTTGAGTTCGAGCATCCGTCCGGCGCCGCGCACACGGTTGTCGTGGTCCTTCGGGAGCGTGGGCTGCGCGAGCCCACGTCCCTGCTCGACGCCTCCTATGGAACGATCCGCCTGCTCGGTCTGCTGGCCATGTTGTACGACCCCGATCCTCCCGCGCTGACCTGCGTCGAGGAGATCGATCACGGTCTGCACCCGCAGGCGCTGGAACTCCTGGTGGAACGGGTCCGTGAGGCGAGTGAGAAGACGCAGTTCATCATCGCCACCCACTCCCCCGCCCTCGCCGACCGGCTCAAGCCCGAGGAGATCGTCGTCTGTGAGCGCGGCGACGACGGCTCCTCGCTCATCCCGGCGATCTCCACGGCCAAGGTCAAGGAGATCGTCGACGCCAGCGAAGGGCTGCCGCTGGGCGAGCTGTGGTTCTCGGGCGCGTTGGGCGGTGATCTGTGAGCCGACGCGGAGGCACCCGCATCCGGCCCACGAAGAAACCGGTGGTGGTGCTGGCGGGTGAGGACCGCACCGACCGGCTCGCTCTCCGGGTACTGCTGGAGGAGTTCTGCCCGGACATGCGGGGCAGGATCGTGGAGATCAACGACAAGGTACGTCTGCATCAGGCGACCGGAGCCACGCTGACGGCCCGTGCCGAGACCCTGGCGAGCAAGGTACGGGCGCGAGCCGTTCGGGACGACACCTCGGTGGCGTGCGTCTTCGTCCACGAGGACCTCGACAAAGCAGACAGCGACGACTATCCCGTCATCCGGGAAAGGGTCCAGAAGGCGTTGGAGGCCGCTCTCGGCGCTGCGCACTACGCGCTGAGCGTGTCGGAGATCGAAGCATGGTTACTGCTCTTCCCGGACGCGCTGTCGGCCCTCGCTTCGTCCTGGTCGGTCCCGGCCAAGCACCGGGGTAAGGACACCGGGCGGCTGCCCGACCCCAAGAAGATCCTGATGAACGAGGTCAGCGGGAGCGGCCGCCGCTATCGCGAGTCCGACGCCCCTGACGTCCTCGCCCAGGCGGTGAAGCTCGGCCTGCTCGCCAAGCCCGTGGGCCGGAATCGGTCATTCGATCAGATGCGCACGGACGCCGTCCAGTGCTGTGCGGAGCATCTGAAGCAGAAGGGAACGTGAGCATGCCCCCCGTGCATCACGAGAAGGTTTTCGAGGACGCCATCGAGTCCGCCCTCCTCGACCGGGGTTGGCTGAAGGGCTCCAATGACCTCTACGACCACGCGCTCGGGCTGAACCCCACCGAGTTGCTGCACTTCGTCCGGGCGACTCAGCCCAAGGAGTGGGCACGGCTGGTCACCGCGCAGGCCGGTGACGAAACGGGGGCGGCACGGCGCCTGGCGCAGGTCGTGGCCACGGCGATCGACGCCGACGGGGCGCTGGAGGTGCTTCGTCAGGGCGTGAAGGATCGGGGCATCACCTTCCGGATCGCCTACTTCCGGCCGGCGCACACCATCGCGGCCGACGCGCTGGAGCCGTATGGCAAGAACATCCTGAGCGTGGTGCGGCAGTTCCGGTACTCGGCCGCGGGAAATGACTCGGTCGACCTGGCGCTGTTCGTCAACGGCGTTCCGGTCACGACGGCGGAGTTGAAGAACAACCTCACCGGGCAGACCGTCGAGGACGCCAAGGTGCAGTACAAGGCTCGCGATCCGAAGGAGCCGGTGTTCGCGAGGCGAGCCTTGGTCCACTTCGCGGTGGATCCCAAACTGGTGTTCGTCACCACGCGACTGGCCCGGGAGAAGACGCGTTTCCTGCCGTTCAACATGGGCACCGGCGGGCCGGGGAACAAGGGCGGCGCCGGCAACCCGGAGATCGGTGAAGGGGGCACCTACCGGACCGCTTACCTCTGGGAGCAGATCTGGGACTCGCACACCTGGCTGGACCTGCTCAAGCGGTTCCTGCACGTGGAGGACGAGGACGTTAAGAAGGGCCGGGGGCGCAGGCCGTACCCGGGAAAGGCCCACAAGCTGCCGCTGATCTTCCCGCGTTACCACCAGTGGCACGCGGTGCGGGAGCTGACCGCGCACGCCAGGCGGTACGGCTCTGGGCACAACTACCTGGTCGAGCATTCGGCCGGGTCGGGTAAGTCGAACACCATCGCCTGGCTCGCGCACTCCCTGTCGACCCTGCACACCTCCGACAGGGTGATGGACCTCGCGCCGGAGGCGGTGGAGAAGGGGTACCAGCCCAACCAGCCGGTGTTCGACAAGGTCATCGTGATCACGGACCGGGTGGTGCTGGACCGGCAGCTGCAGGAAACGATCTACCAGTTCGAGCACACGCCGGGAGTGGTGCAGCGCATCGACCAGGACTCCGCACAGCTCGCCGAGGCGCTGCAGGGCGAGACCGCGCGGATCATCATCACCACCCTGCAGAAGTTCCCCAATGTCTTACAACGGGTCGAGGACCTGCGCGGGAAGCGCTTCGCGGTGATCGTGGACGAGGCGCACTCCTCACAGTCGGGTGAGGGCGCCGCGGCGCTCAAGCGGGTGCTGCGGCGGCTGGGCAGCGACGAAATCGACGAGGACGGCAACCTGCTGACCGCGAGCGCGCTGGCGCGGGGCAGGCACGAAAGTCTGTCGTATTTCGCGTTCACCGCGACGCCGAAGGCGAAGACGCTCACCCTGTTCGGCACGCCCGGCGCGGACGGCAGGTCACGCGCCTTCCACACCTACTCGATGCGGCAGGCGATCGAGGAGGGCTTCATCCTCGACGTGCTGAAGAACTACGTCACCTACAAGACGCTCTGGCGGCTGATGAGCCAGGAGCCGGACGACCGGCAGGTGGAGCGGCGCAAGGGGCAGGAACTGCTGGCCAGATTCGCCGAGTTGCACCCGACCAGCATGAGCCAGCGAGCACAGATCATCGTCGAGCACTTCCGGCGGCACACCGCCCCGCAGATGGGCGGCCGGTCCAAGGCGATGGTGGTCACCCGCTCCCGCGAGCACGCCCTGCTGCTCGGCCAGGCGATCCGCGACCACGTCGAGCTGAACGGATACACCGACTGCGGAACGTTGATCGCGTTCTCCCAGAAGCTGACGGTCACCGACGAGAACGGGGTCGAGCACGAGTACACCGAGGCCGGGGTGAACGGGTTCGGCGAGAAGGAGTTGCCGGAGCGGTTCGCCTACTGCCGGGCGGACGACAACTCACCGACCGCGACAGAGAAGGCCGAGTACCGGATCCTGGTGGTCGCCGACAAGTACCAGACCGGGTTCGACCAGCCGCTGCTGACCACGATGTACGTGGACAAGAAGCTGACCGGTGTGGCAGCGGTGCAGACGCTGTCGCGGCTGAACCGCACCCATCCGCTCAAATCGCAGGGCGACATCTTCGTGCTGGACTTCGCCAACGAGGCAGAGGCCATCCAGGCCGAGTTCCAGCCCTTCTTCGAGGGCACGGCGGCCGAGGAGATCGACCCGAACCTGCTCTACCGGCGGGCGGCGGCCGTACAGGGACACGCCCTGCTGGTGGTGTCGGAGATGCAGGCCCTGGCCGAGGCCTACCTGCAAGCGCAGCGCACGTCGGCGACCCAGCGCGACTGGGAGAGGGCGCACACGGCGCTGTACCGGTTCACCGAGCCCGCGGTGCGGCGGTTCGAGGAACGGCAGCGGCAGGACGCGGCGACCGGCGACGACTCGGCCGAGCAGTTCCGTGCCGATCTGCGCGGCTACGTGCGCCTGTACGGCTTCCTTTCGCAGGTCGTGCCGTACACGGACGACGATCTGGAGCGGCTGTACCTGTTCGGCAGGTTCCTGCTGAACAGGCTGCCACGTCGCGAGGACCCGGCGGTGGACATCGGCGAGATCGACCTCACCCACCTGAGGATCAGCAAGACCGGCGAGCACGATGTCAGCCTGGCCCCCGTACCCGGCGGGGAGGTGACGCTGCCCGCTCCGTCGGGAACGAGTTCCGCCTCGGCCGAGCCGGAGATGACCTCGCTGCACGCGCTGATCGCCGCGGTCAACGACAAGTACGGCCTGGGCCTTTCGGAAGCCGATCAGATCTGGGTGGAACAGCAGTTCCAGGAGGCGGTCGCCAACGACTCGCTGAAGGAGGCTGCGCTGGTCAACGGCGAGGCCAACTTCGGGGAGGCCTTCGCCGACCACCTGGAGAAGGTCGTCGTCGACCGGCACACCGGGAACACCAACCTGGTGGACCGCTTCTTCGACGATTCGCTGTTCCGCTCCCGCATCACCGAACTTGGACGGAAGCAGGTTTACCGGATGATCCGCGAAAGGAACGGCATCCAGTGATATAAGCGTGATCGTGGACTCTGGGACGGTCGTCGGCGGACGGTACCAACTCGTTTCGCGCCTGGGCGAGGGCGGCCACGGCGAGGTCTGGAAAGGATTCGACGAGTCGCTGGACCGGCATGTGGCCGTCAAGTTCATCCGCACCGAAAGGCTCTCCGGGCCGGAGGAGTTCAAAGAGGCCGAGCAGCGGTTCCGCAGAGAGGCCCGGGTCACCGCGAAACTCCGGCATCCGGGCGTACCGATCGTCTACGACGTCGGCATCCATGGCATGTCGCTGTTCCTCGTGATGGAGCTGGTCGAGGGGTATCGCATCGATCATCTGATCGACGCGCACGACCCGTTGCCTGTGGCCTGGGCGGCGGCCATCGCCGCCCAGGTGTGCGCGGTGCTGACCGTCGCGCATGCTCAGTCGGTGATCCATCGGGATCTCAAGCCGGTCAATCTCATCCTGTGCGCGGACGGCACGATCAAGGTGCTCGATTTCGGCATCGCCGCCCTGCTGGTTCCGGGAGCGACGGTGATCACCCGGCTGGGGTACGGCGTGGGCACATTCTGCTACATGGCACCCGAGCAGGCGGTGACCGGCAAGGCGGACGCCCGCAGCGACCTGTACTCCCTGGGATGCGTCCTGCACGAGTTGCTGGCCGGTAGGCGGGTCTTCGAATCGGCCCTTCCTCAAGCCGAGATGGCGCGACACTACTCGGAGGCACCGCCACGGCTCGGATCGCTGCGACAGGGTGTCCCTGACGATCTCGAACAGCTCGTGCTGTCGCTGCTCGCGAAGAACCCCGCCGACCGGCCCCCCTCGGCGGAGGTGGTCTACGAGCGGCTACTGCCGCACGTCGTCGCGCTGCCCCCGCTCCCAGGTGCGACGGCGGCGGCTCCATCGCCGAACCCGGGCCGGATGTACGCGATCGTGGCCGAGCGGATCGCGGAGACGGCGCTGGGCGGCGTCCAGATCCCGAGCGCGTCCCCTGCACCCGCTCCCCGCCTGTCGAGGGACGCCCTGATCGAGGCCAGGGCTCGGGCCGAGGATCTCGCCATCGACGGACGGCTCACGCAGGCGATCGAGGTGCTCGAAGAGGCCGTCACCGCGTGCGCGAGCCTGCCGGCAGAGCGTGAGTTGCTGTTCGCGTTACGCATGGACCTGGCCAACGCGCGCTTCGGGGCACGAGACTACGCGGCGGCGCTGAGCGAGTTCGAGGACGTGATCCCGAAGCTCGCCGCCATGCTCGGCGCCGACCACCGCGCGGTGCTGGACTGCAGATACAACCAGGCGTTGAGCGCGGCCGCCCTGGGACTCGACGAGACGGCGCTGGACCAGATGACCGTCCTGCTCACCGACGTCGAGAACGCCCTGACCGCATCCGATCCGCTCGCCCTGCTGATCCGCCGGGAGATCGCGGCACTCCTCGTCAAGCTGGACGATCCTCGGCAGGCCAGGATCGACCTCCGCGCGTTGGTCCCCCGGATGGAGGCGATCCTCGGCGTGGACGATCCGGAGACCAGGCAGGCCCGAACCCTGCTGGAGAATCTCGAGCGACTCGACGACCATCGACAACATCCCACTATTTAGTGGACATCTCAGGACTTCGCGCGTTGCTCCGGTCCGTTCAGGGGCGCGACGTCTGGACGCGGGAGAGGCGACGCCCGCGCGCCCCGCGACGACACGGTCCGGCGACGCCGACGACCTGCGGAGCCGTTTAGCGTCCGGGGTGATCACGAACCAAGGCGGGCAGGGGCTGAACCGGCGTTTCGGCGGTGAGCCGGGCCGGTTCACGCGGCACCCCCTTGAGGTTCTCCCCGATACGAAGGCGATGTCCTCACATGTCCGACGGTGCGGCTCTCCGCGATTCCTTCGACGCCGTTCAGCGCATCCGGTACGCGGTCTGGTGCGTGGGCCTGTCCCTCATGTTGCTCTTCACGAGCACGCGCCCCTGGTTACGTCACCGGGGACCAGGGTCTACGGACTCGGCCATGTCGCTGTGGGATCTGCCGAGTTCGAACGCACAGGCCATCAGTGACCACGGCGTCAGCGCATCCGGCATGCTGATGCTCACGCTCTTCCTCACCCTTCTCACCGCGCGCTGGCCGCACCGCCCCGTGGTGCTCGGCACGATCCTCGCGGCCGGGATGAGCTTCCTGAACACGATGCACCTGCATCAGACGTTCGGCGGGCCCGCTGCCGCCGGCGTGGCCCTGGCGCCCGGCGTGGCCTCCACCCTCGCCGGGACCGCGGCGCTCATCCTCGGCCTCGGCCTGCTGGCCCTGGTGGACTCGTCGGACGACACCGACATGGCGCGGCAGGTCCCGTGGTCGTCACGCTCGCGGCCCGTGACCTCCCCATGGTCCCCGGACATCGCCCGCCGGTTGGCCCGGGCCGCGCAGGGGGTCACCCTCGCCGCTCTCCTCGTGGGCATCGGCATCCTGCCCTGGACCGGTCTCCACCAGGACGGCGTCCGGTTCGAGCACCTGTCGCTCTGGGACCTGGCCGGCTCCTCGTACAGCGAGGAGGTGACCTCGGCCGGGGAGCTCACGCTGACCCTGCTGACGCTCTCCTGCCTGCTCGTGCTGGTCGTCGCGTGCGAGCCGCACCGATTCACCGCGTGCTGTGTCGCCGTGTGTCTCGCCCTGACGCTGGCGTCGGTCTGGCGGCTTCACATCGTGGTGAACCAGCTCGCCGCCCACCGCGCCGCACCGGAGCCGTCCACGCTTCCGGGCCAGGTCGTGGCGATCGTGGTGCTCGCCGTCTCGGCCGTCGCCGTCGCGCCGCTTCGCCTCCGGCGGGCACAAGCCTCGGCGTCGGCGGTCTAGCGATCGGACGGCGGCGTCCACCCGCTCCTCGCGCCCGGAAATGCTCCTTGGCCGGTGCGCCTCCCTCCTCGTACTCGTAAAGGACTCCCATGCGCCAGAGCAGCCCTGAAACCGCTGAAACGCCCGGTATCCGGATCATCGAGCGGGTCGTGTTCGCATCGGAGGAGGTGTCCGTGGGCCAGGCCCGGCAGTGGGCGCGGAAGCTGCTGGATCGGCACCCGCGCCGGGACGACGCCGTGCTGCTGTTGTCGGAGATTTTCACGAACTCCGTCGTGCATACCAGGTCGGCGGCGATCGGAGTCGTCGTCCTCGTCGACGACGCGGACGGGGTGCAGATCGAGGTCGTGGACGAGGGGGCGGAGACGTCCCCGTGCGTCTGCGCGCACCGTACCGGCGACCTGGCGGAGTCGGGGAGAGGGATCCGGCTGCTGCGGGCGCTCTCCGACCAGTGGGGGTTCATCGAGGAGCCCCCACGCTGCGTGGTCTGGTTCACCCTGCGCGCGACGCCACCGACGACGGAGCCTCGCGGGTGAGGTCCAGAGAGGAAGTGGATACCTCTTACAGGTAATCCTTCTGAGGGAGGTCCTCATGAAGATCACATCGAAGGGACGGGTTCGCCCGCCGGGACAAAGCACGCCTGCGCGCCCAGCGCCTCAACGCCCACCTCGCCAGCCTCGATCTCGAGCCGACCCCCGAGACCCAGGCCGCCTCAGGCAACTTCGCCACCGAGGGTGAGGGCGTTCTTTGCAGAACATGACGAACAGGTTGACCGGCTCGGTCCAGGAGCCGCGGACGTTGACCACGGCGCGTCCCCCGGCGGCCGTGGACACAGTGAGGCCAGGCCGACGCAGCCGCCGCCGTACCACTAACCGGATCCTTCGCTCGCGGCATGCGACCTCGTGTCGCACCTTGTCATAGCGGGCGGCGCAGCCCGTCCAGCACGAGGGTGATGACATCGTCGGCCTCGGCCCGCCAATCGGGGCGGTCATGGGCCGCACTGATGCCGTGCAGCGCCATCATCACGGCACCGGCATCCACGTCGTCGCGAACGGCGCCGTCCCGCACGGCGGTGGCCACCAGGTCGGTGACCGCCTGCTCCAGCGCCCGGCTGCCCTCGGCGAGGGCACCCGAGCGGTCGGCCATGAGCGTGGCCAGCGTCCGGGCGAGGCCCTGATGGGCGTGAATGTGGTCGACCATGCCGCGTAGGAAGGCCGCCAACGCCTCCGCCGCGGGCAGCGTGGCCTGTAGCCGGCGGGCGCGGTCGCACAGCGTGGCGACCTCGCCGTGGTAGACCGCCTCGGCCAGTGCCTCCCGGGTGGGGAAGTGGCGGTACAGCGTGCCGGTGCCCACCCCGGCCAGGCGTGCGAAGTCATCGAAGCGTAGGTCGAAGAAGTCGCCGGCGTCGAAGACCTCTCGTGCCTTGGCGAGCAGGGCCTCGCGGTTGCGTTGGGCGTCGGCCCGCAGCGGCTTGTCGGCGGTCATGCGCTACCTCGCGTTTGACAAATGGAGATGACCTCCATATTTTGAAAAGTGGAGATGGCCTCCAAATCGATCGTACCCCACGAGGTGCAGCGTGAAGATCCTGATGTTCGGCCGAGGTGTGATCGCCACCGTCTACGGCTGGGCCCTGCAACAGGCGGGACATGACGTCGAGTTCTACGTCCGGCCGGGCCGCGCGGCGACGTACGGAGACGCAGTGGACCTCGACCTGATCGATACGCGGCGCCGGGTGTGGGGGCAGCGCGTCGTCGAAAGGTGGCCGGTGCGCTACCGCGAGGCGCTGGAGCCGGACCACGACTTCGACCTGATCGTGCTCAGCGTGCCGCACCACCGCCTCGCGGAGGCGGCGGCCTTCCTGGCCCCGCGTGTCGGCCAGGCCACGGTGCTGGTCTTCGGCAACATCTGGACCGAGCCGCCGGCCGCGATCGGCGCACTCCCTGTCGACCAGATCGCCTGGGGCTTTCCCCAGGCCGGTGGCGGTTTCGGCGCGGACGGCGTGCTCCGTGGGGCGCTGCTGCCGTCGGTCGTCTTCGGCACCCTCGGCCAGCCCCCGACCGACCGGGAGCGGGCCGTGCGCCAGGCGTTTCGCCAGGCCGGGCTCCGGCTCAAGGAGCAGCCTGACTTCCGCGGCTGGCTGTGGGTCCATTTCGTGTCGGATGCCGGCCTGTTCTCGCAGGGCCTGCGGCTGGGTTCCCTGTCCAAGCTGGCCGGGGCGACGGGCGACCTGCGCGAGGGGCTGCTGGCCGGCCGCGAGCTTCTGCCGCTCCTCGAGGCGCGCGGCGTTGACTTGCGACGTCACCGGGGCGGTGTGCAGCTGTTCCGTGCGCCCACCTGGCTGACCGCCCCCGCGCTCGCCTGGCTGACTGCTCATTTCGCGCCCGTGCGCGTGAATTTTGCGGCGCACTCCGACCCCGACGCCGAGGAGCCGCGTGAGGTCTGCCGGGACGCTCTGGCGGAAGCACGACGGTTGGGCATCTCGGTACCGCGACTGGAAGCGGCGGAACCGAACTTCGCCCGTGAGGGGACGAGTCGAGTCTGAATCCACCGATGTTGTCGGTCCCGGTGGTCCATTGCGGCTCCTTGGTCCGCCGCATCCCAGAGCCGAACCCGGTCGCACCGGTCGACCAACTGCCGTTCACACACGGCTTTTCGCTGTCCAGCCTCTATCGCCTGTTCGTGACGTCGTGGAAGGAAAAGTCATGACTACCGCCGAGAAGCACGAGTTCCCCATGGCCCGTACGTGCCCGTTCGCGCCGCCGCCGGCGTACGAAGAGATCCGCGAAGAAGAGCCGGTCTCGCGGGTTCGTCTGCCCGACGGCGGGTGGGCCTGGGTGGTCAGCCGCCACGAAGACGTGCGAACCGTGTTGAACGACCGGCGGTTCAGCGCCGACCGGCAGCATCCGGACTTCCCGCAGCTGGTCAAGGGCGAGGCGGCGTCCCGGCGGCCGGACGAGGAGCGCCTCCTGATCGCGATGGACGCGCCCGAGCACGGGCCGGCGCGCAAGGCCGTACTCGGCGAGTTCACGGTGCGCCGGTTGGAGGCGCTGCGGCCGCGGATCCAGGAGATCGTCGACGGGCAGATCGACGCGCTGCTGGCCGGGCCGCAGCCCGGTGACCTGGTGGACTCGCTGTCGCTGCCGGTCCCGTCACTGGTGATCTGCGAGATGCTGGGTGTGCCCTACGCCGACCATGAGTTCTTCCAGGAGCACACGGTGAAGGTGATCAAGCAGTCGACGCCGCCCGAGGAGCGGTGGGCGGCCACGGGGGCCATCCAGGGCTACATGACCGACCTCATCGCGGAGAAGGAAGAGAACCCGCCGGACGACCTGCTCGGGCGGCAGATCGTCAAGCTGCGCGCGAACGGCACCTATCGGCGGACGGCACTGGCCGGCATGGGCTTCCTGCTGCTCGTGGCCGGCCACGAGACGACGGCGAACATGATCTCGCTGTCGACCGTGGCGTTCCTGCGCAACCCGGAGCAGCTCGCGATGATCAAGGCCGACCCGGGCAAAACGCTCAACGCGGTCGAGGAGATGCTGCGGTACTTCACGATCATCGACGTGGCGACGGCCCGGCTGTGCGTCAAGGACATCGAGGTCGGCGGGCAGCTGATCCGCGCCGGCGAAGGAGTGCTGGCGCTCGGTTATTCGGCCAACCGGGACCCGCGGGCGTTCGAGAACCCGGACGAGCTCGACATCGAGCGCGGCGCGCGCCACCACGTTGCGTTCGGGTTCGGGCCGCACCAGTGTCTGGGCCAGAACTTGGCTCGGATGGAACTACAGATCGTGTTCGACACGCTGTTCCGCCGCGTCCCCACGCTGGAGCTGGCGATGGATATCGACGAGCTGCCGTTCAAGGACGACGCGAACATCTATGGCCTGTACCAGCTCCCGGTGACCTGGTAGCGGACGAACTGCCATCCCCGCCTCAGGAGGAGAGGACCATGAAAATCATCGCGGACACCGACAGGTGCGTCGGTGCCGGACAGTGCGTGCTCACTGAGCCCGAGCTGTTCGACCAGAGCGAGAACGACGCCACAGTCATCGTGCTGAACGAGACACCGGAGGGCGAGCTGGTCGAGAAGGCCCGCGAAGCGATGCACGTGTGCCCTAGCCAGGCCCTCTCCCTGGAGGAGTGAGTCAATTCGTGGATGGCCTTACAGCCTGAAAGGATCACGCTGATCGGTGTGGGACGCTGAACGGCGCGTCTTCGCTCAAACAGGGCGAACTCGCACGATGCCGTGGCCGCCTGCTCGGCAAGAAGATCACGCCTGATGCCGCGGAGGCGGCCATGGCGGACCTGCTGACCGTGGTGGTCGACAGCGTCGACGAAGACTGCTTGCTTCCTCGAATGTGGGAGCTGCGCGGCAACCTCACGTCGTACGACGCCGCCTACGTAGCGGCGGCTGAGGTGCTCGGCTGCTCGCTCGTCACCATGGACGTCAAGCTGAGCCGGGCGATCGGCCCTCGCTGTCAGATCAGAGTCGTGAACCCGTAGTTCGTCCGCTTTCTGGTGACCGGCCGAGCGGGCCATCCTCTTTCGCTCGGCTCGTGATCCATGGCGGATACCTCGTGAGTCAACCCATTGCCCGCATTCTGCTGGATATCGCATGGTGCTGGCGATTCGCCTTGCTCGGGGGACGTGGTTCTGGTGCTCTGGCCAGTGGGGGGATCGCGATGGTGCGTGTGATCGGGGCGGGGCTTGGGCGTACGGGGACGATGGCGCTCAAGCTGGCGCTGTGCCGGCTCGGGTTCGGGCCGTGTTACCACTTCACGGAGGTGTTCGCTCACCCTGAGCATCTGTACGCGTGGGCGGCCGCGGCGAACGGCGAGCCGGAGGCCTGGCGGGATCCGCTCAAAGAGTATGCGGCCACCACGGACTGGCCCGGGGTGGCGTTCTGGCGGGAACTGGTCGAGGCGTTTCCCGGCGCCAAGGTCATCTTGACCACGCGGGACGCCGGGCTGTGGTTCGAGTCGATGAACGAGACCGTGTTCGCGGCGATGGCCGGTCGTTTTCCCGACGCCGCCAAGCGGTATCGCACGTTCGAGGCGGCGGAGCAGCTGACGGAGTTCGGGCGGGCCGGGGTGGTGGGACGGACGTTCGGCGGGCGCATCGACGACCGCGACCACGTCATCGCGTGTTACGAGCGGCACAACGACGAGGTCCGCCGCACCGTCGCCCCGGGCCGCCTGCTGGACTTCCGGGTCAGCCAGGGCTGGGAACCGCTCTGCGCGTTCCTCGGTGTGCCGATCCCCGGCGAGCCGTTCCCCCGCGCGAACGAACGTGCGGGCTTCGCCGAGACGGTGCTCCGGGACCCGGGAGCCGGAGAACCATACCCGGCCGGCTCCTGATCGGGCCTCCGTGACGAGGACCGCGAGAGTATCCACCGGTAAGTGATCCCTGGTGTCGGAGGGGAATGCCGGACCTCCGCCGCCAAGGCCGTGAATGCGCCCGGCGGTCGGAGATCCGTGGGTCAGAGGATGTCGACGTCCGGGTGGGAATGGCCGCCGGAAAGGGTTTTGTAGCCGGGGCCTCGGTCGAACAAGCGAGAGGGGTTGGCGGCGCGGAGGGCGGCGCGGGTTTTCTCGGTGGCGGCCGCGTCGACTTCGGGCGCCTCCTGGGGGCCGCGCAGGATGACGCCGTAGTCGTCGCGGGCGGCTTCCCAGGACACCTTGCCGTCGCGGACGTCCGCCGCCACCAGGGACGGGTCGCGGTCGTACGGCGATCCCCAGCCACCGCCGCCCGTGGTACGGACGCGGATGATCTGGTCCTCCTTCACGGGGAAGTCGTCGACCAGGCCCTCCATCTCCTGACCGTCCACCGTGACGAGGAAGGGACGCCCGGCCCGCCCGCCGTTCACGCCCCAGCAGGACAGGATCGACCGGTCGGCGATGGACATGAACGAGGCGTCGCGCAGCATGCGGATGTGCTTGTCGTAGCCGAGGCCGCCCCGGTAGAGGCCGGGGCCGCCGGAGTCGCGGGCCAGGCCGAGCCGTTCGACGCGGAACGGCCAGCGCGACTCGGCGAACTCGACGGGAATGTTGCGGGAGTCGGGCACGACGTGGATGGTGTCCTCACCGTCGGCGTACCGGCGCCCGCCGGAGCCGCCGCCGAGCACCTCGCGCATGAGGTACGGACGCCCGTCGTGGTCCTCGCCATAGACGCCGGTGTACCGGATGGTCTCCTGGTCGGCGGGCATGCGCCCCCCGGTGGCCTTGGCGAGCACGCCGGCGAGCACGCCGAGCAGGCGCAGGATGACGAAGGTGCGCGCGTTGGTGGGCGCCGGGAAGATCGGGGAGAGCAGGGTGCCCTTCTCGGGGAAGCGCATCTCGATGAGCGGGACGACGCCCTCGTTGACGTCGAGCTCGGCCATGCGCTCGGGGGTGTCGGCGAGGTTGCGCAGGATGGGGGCGAGCCACTTCTTGAGGAAGACGCCGCCCGCGTAGTCGCCGGCGTGGTTGATCGGCCCCTTGGCCTGCGGGGACGTTCCCGTGAAGTCGATGATCAGCGGGGTGTCGGCGGAGTGGTCGACCGTGAGGGTGATGCGCTGGGCGTGCAGGCGGGGCTCGTCGACGCCGTCGTGCTCGGCGTAGTCCTCCCAGACGTGCACCCCTTCGGGGATCTTGGCGAGCAACTCGCGCCGGAAGGTCTCGGTGGTGCCCGCGATGATGGCGTCGAAGCACGCCTCGACCGCCGCCCTGCCGTACCGGGCGAACAGCTCACCGAGGCGCCGGGCGCCCATCAGGCAGGCGGAGCACTCGGCGTCCAGGTCTCCGGCGAGGGAGTCGGGCATACGGGAGTTTCGGGTCATGATGGTGAGGGCGGCCCGGTTGGGGACGCCGCGGTCCCAGAGCTTGATCGGCGGGACCATCAGCCCTTCCTCGAAGGCGCTGCGCGCGTGGGAGGGCATCGACCCGGGGACGGCGCCGCCGATGTCGTCGTGGTGGCCGAACGCCTGGACGAACGCGACGACCTCGCCGTCGTGGAAGACGGGGACGGTGACGCACAGGTCGGGCAGGTGGCCGATGCCGCCCTCGGACAGATAGACGTCGTTGTGGAAGAAGACGTCGCCCGGGTTCATCTCGGCGATGGGGAAGTCGCGCACGATGGGCTGCACGAGCGCGGAGTAGGAGCGGCCGGTGAGCTTGCGCATCCGGACGTCGTGGATTCCCGCCCGGAAGTCGTGGGCGTCGCGGATCATCGGCGAGCGGGCCGTACGGGCGATGGCGGTCTCGACCTCCATCTCCACGGAGGCGAGCGTGCCCTCGACGATCTCGACCAGTACCGGGTCGACCGTTGTCATTCGCCCGCTCCGTTCGTCAGATGTGCGGAAATGTCGGCGCGCCGGATGACGAGGTTGCCGTACGCGTCGGCCTCGGCGGTGAAGCCCGGGTGCAGGGGCAGCGTGGAGCCGTACTCCTCGATCACCGCGGGCCCGGTGAGGACGTCGCCGCGCCGCAGGTCGCCACGGCGGTACACGGGCGCCGTCCACCACCCGTCCTCCGAGCCCCCGACAGCGCCCGCGTCCCCCGAGTCCCGGACAGGCCCCGCGTCCCCCGGCTCCCGGGTCGTGTCACCACCGGCGCCTCCGGGCGCGAGCGCCTCCTCGAAGTACACCTGCCGTTCCCCCGCCGGGGCCGCCGGGCCGCCGTCGCGGGCGGGTAGTTCGGGGATGGCCGGGCGGGTGATGGGGCCGATGCCGGAGACGCGCAGGTTGACCCATTCGACGGCGTGCCGCGGGTCGTCGCGGTACCCGTACCCGTACAGCTTGTGGTGGGCCTCGTGAAACCGGTAGAGCACCTCGGCGCGCCACGCCTCGTCGATCGGCCCGGCGGGCGCGGGCACCCGCACCTCGTACGCCTGCCCGTAGTAGCGCAGGTCGGCGCTGCGCGCGTACACGTGCCGGTCAGGCGGGAACCCCTCGCGGTCGAGGGCGTCGGCCGCCTGGTCCGTCAGCTCGCCGAAGACGCGGGCCGCCGTGTCGAGGCTCAGGTCGCGGGTGACGTGGGTGCGGACGTAGTCGTTCTTGACGTCCACGGTGAGCAGCCCGAACGCGGACACGTTGCCCGGGTTGGGCGGCACGACGACCGCGGGGAGGCCGAGGATGTCGATCAGCCGGCAGACGAGCAGCGGCCCGGAGCCGCCGAAGGCGACCATTGGAAAGTCGCGGACGTCCAGGCCGCGCTTCACGGTGATCTGCCGGATCGCGTTCGACTGGTTGAAGGCGCTGATCTCCAGGATGCCGGCGGCGGTGCGCTCGGGCGTGAGGCCGAGTTTGCCGGCGAGCGCCTCGACGGCCGCGCGCGCCGCCCCGGCGTCCAGAGGGATCTCGCCGCCGAGCAGGTGGGGCGGGACGCGGCCGAGGAAGACGTGCGCGTCGGTGACCGTCACCTCGGTGCCGCCCTTGCCGTAGCACACGGGCCCGGGGTCGGCTCCGGCGGAGCGCGGCCCGACCTTGAGCGTGCCCTCGGGCGAGGTCCAGGCGATCGAGCCGCCGCCCGCGCCGACGGTCACGATGTCGATCATCGGGATCTTGCACGGGTACCGGCCGATGGAGCCCTCGGTGGTGAGGGACGGCTCGCCGTCGACCACGACCGCGACGTCGGTGGAGGTGCCGCCGCCGTCCAGCGTGATCACGGACGGGTGCCCGGCGGTGCCGGCGATCAGGGCGGCGCCGAGCGCCCCGGCGGCCGGGCCGGACAGCACGGTCGTGATCGGCTGGTGGACGACCTCGGCCGCCGACAGCACGCCGCCGTTGCTCTTCATGACCGAGAACGGCATGCCGAGGCGGGTGGCGAGGTTGTCGATGTAGCGGCGCATCGTGGGCTTGACGGCGGCGTCGACCAGCGTGGTGACCGAGCGCTCGTACTCGCGGTACTCGCGCAGTACGTCGCTGGACAGGGAAACGACGGCGCCGGGGTGCTCGCGTTCGAGGACGGCCCGCATGCGGTGCTCGTGCGCGGGGTCGACGTAGGAGTGCAGGAAGCAGACGCCGATGGCGGTGACGCCCTGGTCGCGGAACCAGCGGGCCACCCGCGCGGCGTCCTCCTCGTCGAAGGGCCGCACCTCCTCGCCGAGGTGGTCGAGGCGCCCGCCGACCGTCTTCACCCGGTGGACGGGGACGATGCGCGGCGGTTTGACCCAGAAGTAGGAGTTCCCGTAGCCGTCGGGGACGCTCTGCCGGGCGATCTCGAGGATGAACTCGAAGCCCTCGGTGGTGACGAACCCCAGGTCGAGGGGGCGGTCCTCCAGGAGCTGGTTGGTGGCCACGGTCGTGCCGTGCACGATGCCGCCGACGTCTTCGAGGCTCAGGCCGGACAGGACCTTGTGCACGCCGTTCATGAACCCGACGGCGGGGTCGGCGGGCGTGGAAGGGGTCTTGGTCGTGGTGATCTGACCGGTCTGCTCGTCCACCGCGACCACGTCGGTGAACGTGCCCCCGGTGTCGACGCCGATACGGACGCTGCGCATGCTCTCAGTGTTTACCGAAACGCTCCAGCCACGCGAATCAGCGACCTTCGCCAAGGAATCGTCCGGTCGTCGGCAGGTGTCCCCTGGCCTCCGAAGATCTCAGAATCGTTCCCCCGCGTCGGGAACCTCCCGGCTGCGGGGACGGTATGCAGAGGATGGAGCGACGCGACTTCCTCAGGTTCACGGGCGGTCCGGCGGGCACGGCACTGCTCACCGCCCGCACCCGGTCCCCCCCTCGTCCCGCGTGTCCCCGGGGTCCCCGAGGTCTCCGCGGCGAGCCCCACAGGGGCGGGCACGCCGCGGCCCATCGGGGACATCCTGTACGTCGGCGCGTCCACCCCACCCCGGTCACCCCCCTTGGATCAAGGACCTGCCCCCCGAACCGATGGCCGGGGTCCGGTGGTCAATCTGTATGCTGGCGGGCCGTGAATGAAACGCCCGCCCTCTCCAGCGCCCCCGCACACGCCCGCCGCGACGGCGTTCTGCGGTTCTTCCACGGTCCGATGGACTGCGGCAAGTCGACGCTGGCCCTGCAGATGAACTACAACCACAGCCGCCAGGGCAGGCGCGGGCTCGTGCTCACCAAACACGACCGGTCGGGCGGGGCCCAGGTCACCAGCCGCATAGGGCTCGGCCTGGACGCCATCGAGGTCGGCGAGGATCTCGACCTGGTGCGCCTGGTGGCCGCCGGTGACGGCATCGACTACCTGATCTGCGACGAGGCGTGCTTCTACACCGTCGAGCAGATCGAGCAGCTCGCCGACCTCGTCGACGACCACGGCGTCGACGTGTACGCCTTCGGCCTGGCCTCGGACTTCCGGTCCGAGATGTTCCCGGCGGCGCGGCGGCTGTTCGAGCTGGCCGACGAGGTGGCCCGGCTGCAGGTGGAGGTGCTGTGCTGGTGCGGCCGCCAGGGCAGGCTGAACGCCCGCGTCGTGGACGGGGTCATGGTGCGCACCGGCGAGCAGGTCGTGATCGCCGACACCGACGGCTCGCAGGTGCACTACCGCGTGCTGTGCCGCCGCCACTACCGCAACGGCGACCTCGGCACCTCCGAAGCCCAGCCCCGCCTGGCCGCCCCGGCCTGACCGAACCCGCCGGTCACGCGATCCCCGCGCCGACCGGCGAGGACCGGGCGGGGCGCCAGGTGCTCGGCGCGCGGAGGGTCAGGGGGCCGAGGCGATGTCGTCCATGCGCGCGGCGATCTGCACGGGGTCGCCGCCGACCAGGGCCGAGGCCGCGCGCCACCAGGCGAACCACTCGCCGCTGCGCCACATCCAGTCGGCGCGCTCGACGGCGGCGATCACGTCCCCCTTGGCCTGCCACCACGGGCCGATCTGCTCGAGCGTGGCGCCGTGGCGTAACGCCCATCGGCGCAGCGTCTCGGCCACGCGCTGGTCGACCGTGACCGCGTACGGGTCGGGGTCCTCGCCGGGGAGGGGGTGGGGGCCGAGCCCCGCGGCCACACCCCAGCTCCACTGGGCCTCCGCGGGCCCGGCGTACCTGAGGGAGGAGAAGTCGAGGTTGGAGCCGAGCGAGCCGTCCGGGCGCTCGACCACGACGGCGTCCACGCGGCCACCCGCGTCGAAGGCGGCGACGATGCGCGTGCCGGCGGTGGCGTCGAGGGGCGGTTCCACGCGGTCCTCTGCCTGCCACGAGTTGAGGTCGACCGAGCCGACCGGCGGGCCCCAGGCGGCGTCGGCGGCGTCGTCGGCGATCCACGCGGCGAGCATCTCCAGGACGGTGAGGTCGGTCCACGGCTCGATGGCGGTGCCGGATGCGAGCACCTCGTCCGGTGCGGGGATCTTCCCGCCGCGCCCGGACGACCACCAGCCCGCGCCGAGCACGCCGGTGCCGACGAGCAGGCCCGCGATGGCCGCGAGCTCGGAGGACCTGCGGGTGAGCGGGGCACCCTGGGCGAGCCCGGCGCAGCGTGCCGCCCGGTCGTCGCCGAGCGCGTCCCTGGCCGCGGCCAGCAGCGACGCGGCGGCCGGGTGGTCTTCGCCGAGCAGGTCGTGGATGAGCCGCCGGGCCTGCGTCCGGGCGTCCTCCGCACGGAACTCTCGCATGCCCACCACGTTACGCCGGGAGATCCTTCTCCGCGAGGCTCCATAAAAAGATCGGGATCTACCCCCGTACGTGTGACGGTCACGCTCGGGCCGACGCGTCCGGGCGCTCGTCCGCAGGCCGGTAAAGCGTCTCTGATCGGCTTAGCGATCCTGTGCGTTACACAGAATCAAGGCACAACGAGCTGCCCGGTATTCACCGATCGTCTTCGTGCCCTGGTGCCGGCAACTGGAACCGCCGGCCCGTCGAGCACGTCCCTCCGGACGCCGACCGGCCAGGCGTGCACAGCCCGACCGGGGAGAGTGCCCGACGTCGCCTGGGCGCCGGGCGTGCCGGTAACAACATGCCACGACATGACTACGATTCGCTAATCGAATCAGAAAGCCTCCGGCCAGGCCGACGTTCCCCCCACGCGAGAACGTCGCCGGCAGAGTTGGAAAGATCTAACGAACCGGCTCCGACGCCCGCCCGCGGCCCCGATCCCTACGGATCAGACCGAGCGAACCCACCGGCCAGGCGGGTGGAGGGTTGGGTCAGCGGCGGGTGGGGCGGCCGAGGAGCCAGCCGATCACGGCGCTGCCGAGTGCGATGCCCGCGCCCATGCCGAACGCCGTCAGCACCGGCCACACGGGGGTGCCGGACGTCCCGCGCCGGGCGGGTGGCCGTTCGAAGACCTGCCCCACGGTGGCGGGGGCGGCGGTCGTGACGGGGACCGCTGGGCTCGCGGCAGGCGCCACGGGGCCGGTGGCGGTGGCGCTGGTACCGGGGACCGCCGGGGTCGTGGCAGGCGCGACCGCGACGGCAGCGGGGCCCTGCGACAGGGCGGCGGAGGGCTGCGACGGGGCGGCGGCGGTCTGCGACGGGGCGGCGGCGGTCTGCGACAGAGCGGCAGGGGTCTGTGGCGGGGTGGCTGCGACGGGGAAGGGTTCGGCTGCGGGGATGGGTTCGCGGAGGTGGTGTTCCACGGCGGTGAAGAACTCACCGGCGGTCTTCTTGGCCACCGAGCCGAGCATGCGCTGGCCCACGCCGCCGATCATGCCTCCGACGACGGCCTCGGCGTCGTAATCGACCCGGGTGGAGCCGCCGTCGACCTCGCTGAGGCGGATGCGCACCGTGGCGTCGACCGTGCCGGGGGCTCCGGCGCCCCGGGCGCGGAGGGTGAACCCCTCGGGCTCCTCGGGGTCGGACAGCACGACCTCGCCCTCGTAGACGCCCTTGATCGAGGCGACGCCCGCGGTGACCGTCATGCGGTAGGTGTCCGCGCCGGTCGCCTCCAGCCGCTTGCAGCCGGGGATGGTGCGCACCAGCACCGCCGGGTCCTGCAGGGCGGCCCAGACCCGGCCTCGATCGACCCCGACCACGGCACTGCCGACGACCTTCATGGACACCTCCGATGCCGAGAGACTAGAGACTCGCCCGCGACGGCCGTAAGGGCAACGACTGCCCGCCGGTGTCGCCGGGGCTCGTCAGGTCTCGCCGGGCCCCAGGACGCCCTTCCCACCGGACGCCACGGTAACACCACGCCGCGACCCTGCGTGCGCGTCCCACCGCTCCCGCAGGTCACCGGCGGAGACGCGCCAGCAGCGCCGTCCAGCGGCGAGCCAGGAGGGACGCGAGGTCGCCGAGCCCGTGGCGGCCGCCGCGCAGGATCCGGCGGATCGCGTTGATGCCGGCCGTGCGCCGGCGGGCGACGCGTCTGTAACGTTCCACGGCCCGGACGAGATCGTCGAGCCCCTCCTGGACCTCACCGGGCTCGTGCCCCCGTGGGCCGGGGCTTGGGGGGCGGTGAGGTTTCTCCGGTCTTCGGTCGTCGTGCGGTATTCCGTTCATGCCGGGGCCGTCTCAGTTCCGTTCATGCCGGGACCGTCTCAGTACTCGTCGATGCTGACGACCGGGCCGAGGCGGGCGGGCCGGCGGTTCGGGGTGCCGAGGACGCGGCCGTGCCGGAAGCTTCGCCGGTTCCCGTCGTCGACGTCCGGGACGCTGATCCACGCCTCGGAGAGCGGGCCCGGAGCGTCGGCGGGGAGCCGCCGGAAGGCCCGCCTCCTGAGGTCGCGGTGCTCGTGCTCGATCACGTCCTCGAACAGCTGTGCCGAGATGGCGACCGCCAGGGCGGCGTCGGGGTTGCGGCGCAGGGCGTCCTTGAGCGCCTCGCTGTCCCGCAGCAGGCAGACGGCGTCCACCGCCTTGCCGGCGAACCCGCCGTCCACGACCCGGGTGGGGCCTTGGTGGAAGGCCACGCGCAGCCGGATCCTTTCACCCTCACCCACGTAGCGATCGTCACAGCAGTCACGGCACTCACGCCGGGCACGGTCACCCCGGTCCCGCTTGTCACCCCGCTGGTCACCCCGGTCCCGCTGGTCACGTTGGTCACGGTAAGGCGCGCCTGGACGGGCGAGCGCGAGGCGCAGTTCGCTGAGGAGCCCGGCGACGACGCGGGACTCGTCCACGCCGGGCGGCAGCACGAACAGCAGCCCGCCGGAGGGCCGGAGACGGGCGGCGAGGGAACCCCCGGCACGCTGAACGAGGGAACCTCCGGCGCGTTGGGTGAGGGGACCGCCGGTCCTCTGGGCGAGGTAGAGGCGGTTCACGCCCGCCCGCCGGCTCGCGTCCGCGACGAGGTCGTACAGGTGCTCGGGCCCGGCGAGGTCGGCGGGCCCGTCGGCGTCCACGGCGACGCACAGCCGACGGACGGATCCGGACGATTCGGCCGCGTCGTCCGTGGGCGGCGTCCCGGAGGCGCAGCCGCGCCGGAACGGGGCCCGCGTCACGCCGGGACCTCGTACTCCCACAGGTGGCCGCCGAGCCCGGCGAGGCCGCGCAGCCTGCGCACGTCGTGGACGACGATCCGGCCGGCGTCGGTGCCGAGGATCCCGCCGCGGCGCAGCACGTCGAGGTCGCGGTAGATCGTCGGCTCGCGGGCCCCCACGAGCGCCGCGAGCTCGGCCCGGGTGAGGTCCACGTCGAGCAGCAGCCCCTCGGGCACGTCCCTGCCGTGGCAGGCGAGCTCGACCAGGACGCGGGCGAGGCGCCGGAGCGCGGGGAGGGTGCCGAACTCGACGTGGCGGCCGTCGGCGGGGCGCAGGCCGGCCCGGCCCATGCGCTGGACGGCGGAGGCGGCCTCCGGGCAGCGCCGCAGGAAGCCGAGGAAGTCGTCCTGGGGCATGACGCGCACGAGGCAGTGCCCGGCGGCGGTGGCCGTGACGGCGCGGGGCCGTCCGTCGAGCGCGGCGAACTCGCCCGCCAGGTCGCCGCACACGCGCAGGCCCAGCAGCGCGGTCCTGCCCCCCTCGGTCCTCGTGGTGATCTTCACGCACGCGTCGAGGAGCAGGAAGACGTCGGTCGAGCGGTCCCCCTCGGCGAAGAGCGTCTCGCCGGCCGCCAGCTGTCGCGGCCTGCCCAGCGCGAGAAACCCGTCCCTGGCCGCCTCGCCGAGGCCGCCGAGAAGGCTGCCCGGGGGCCAGTCCCCCACTTTGCGTATGTCGCGGAGCCGCCCGATATCGGCGCCGGTCATGGTCTGTCCTCCAGTGCGATGGGGCCGGCCCCAGGCCGGCGATCGGAGCCCGGGCCCCCACCCGTGCTTGTGCGGCGGTGAGAAGGTCTCCGCGGCCGGTGCGGTGAGCCGGATGACCTTCAATCAAGTGGACGTACTTGTGGCGGGCTTCGAGTACTGCGTCAGGGGTTGTTATTCGTTTGTTTTTCAACTATGCGGTCGAGTCCTTGCGACGTCCTTGCGGACAGGTGACGGCGGGCGCCGGGTGCGGCGGAGAGGTGGCCGCACGTGGTCCCCGCGCCGTGAATCCCCCTCGGGGACGCCGCCCGGGGGTGCCCGCCTACATCCGGGGCGCCCCTGGCGCGGGGCCGCGGTCCCTCGGACGGCGTACCCGCGGATCACCCCCTGGGCGGACGCCGGCGCCACCGTCGAGCCGAGATCATTGGACACGCCGCCAGGACGTGACGTCCCCCTGGGAGGGGGCAAGGGGCCCTTCCGGGGGAACGGCCTGGCTGGCGTTTCGATTGGCACGGGGGGCGCCGCGAGCAGCGGTGATCGGCCGCGCGCGTGTCTTGAGGGAGCTCGCGCGCGGCGGGGTGTGACGAAGATCGCAGCACTCGGGGCGCCTCCCCCGGCCTGTTGCTCTACAAGCTGTAGTACTACTTGAGATAGAACTACGGCTTGTAGAGCTCCAGACCCGTGAGGGGAGCATGGACGCACTGGATCTGGCACGGTGGCAGTTCGGGGTCACCACCGTGTACCACTTTCTCTTCGTACCCCTGACGATCGGCCTGGGGATCTTCGTCGCCGGGCTCCAGACCGCCTGGCACCGCACGGGCAAGGAGCACTACCTCCGTCTCACCAAGTTCTTCGGGAAGCTGTTCCTGATCAACTTCGCGATGGGCGTGGTGACGGGCCTGGTGCAGGAGTTCCAGTTCGGCATGAACTGGAGCCGGTACTCGACGTTCGTGGGCGACGTGTTCGGCGCCCCGCTGGCGTTGGAGGCCCTGCTCGCGTTCTTCCTTGAGTCCACGTTCCTCGGCCTGTGGATCTTCGGCTGGGACCGGCTGCCCCGGCGGATCCACCTCGCGTGCATCTGGGCCGCCGCCATCGGCTCCAACCTGTCGGCGTACTTCATCCTCGCCGCCAACGCCTGGATGAAGCACCCCGTGGGGTACGAGGTCGTGAACGGGCGCGCCCGGATGACCGACCTGTGGGCCGTGCTGACCAACTCCACCGCCATCGCCCAGGTGCCCCATGTCGTCGCGGCGGCGTTCATCGTCGCCGGCGGGTTCGTGATCGCGGTGAGCGGCTACCGCATCCTGCGCGAGCGGCGCCAGGTGGCCGACGGCGACGCGACCGTCCCCATGGCCAGGACCACGCGCGGGCGCGTCCCCGGCGACCCGGTGATGTGGCGGACGAGCCTGCGCGCCGCGCTCGTCATGACGGCCATCGCGGGCGCGGTCGTCGCCGGCACGGGCGACATGTCGGGACAGCTCCTGCACGAACAGCAGCCCATGAAGCTGGCCGCCGCCGAGGGCCTGCGGCACGACGAGACGGGCGCGCCGTTCTCGCCCGTTCCCGGCATCGAGGTGCCGAAGCTGCTCAGCCTGCTGGCGGCGCACGACCCGTCGGCCGAGATCCAGGGCATCGACGACATCCAGGCCCGCTACGAGCGTCAGTACGGGGCCGCCGACTACCGGCCGAACGTGCCGGTCGTGTACTGGTCGTTCCGCGTCATGATCGGGCTCGGCCTGTCCACGGTGGGCCTGTCGCTGCTCGGCCTCTGGATGACCCGGCGCCGCCGCCCCACCCCCGAGTGGTTCGCCCGCGTCAGCCTGCTCGCGCTGCCGCTGCCCACGCTCGCGATCGTCGCCGGGTGGCTGCTCAGCGAGATCGGCCGCCAGCCGTGGACCGTCCAGGGCGAACTCCTCACGGCGGCCGGCGTGTCCCCCGGCGTGAGCCTGAGCGAGGTCGCGATCTCGCTCTCGATCTTCACGGTCCTGTACGGCGTGCTGGCGCTGGCCGAGGCCCGGCTGCTGGCCCGTCACGTCAAGGCCGGGCCCGAGCCGGTCGCCGTCGTGCCGCCGCAGGCGCGGCCGGACGACGACGCCGCCCGCCTCGCCCCGACCCTCATGTACTAGGAGACCTCCCATGGCCGACATGGAGCCGACATGGAACTGACCACCTTCTGGTTCCTGGTCATCGCGTTCCTCTGGACCGGCTACTTCGTTCTCGAAGGCTTCGACTTCGGCGTCGGCGCGCTGCTGCCGGTGCTGTCGCGGGGCGAGGCCGAGCGCGGGCAGATGCTGACCACCATCGGCCCGGTGTGGGACGGCAACGAGGTGTGGCTGATCACGGCGGTCGGCGCGATGTTCGCCGCCTTCCCCGCGTGGTACTCGGGGCTGTTCAGCGCGTTCTACCTGCCGCTGGTCATGGTGCTGGCCGGGCTGATCGTGCGCGGCGTGGCGCTGGAGTGGCGCGGCAAGGTGGAGGGACGCGAACGGGCGCTGTGCGACGCGGGCATCGTCACCGGCAGCGTGCTGACCGCGTTCACGTGGGGCGGCGTCTTCGGCCACATGCTGTTCGGCACCGCCCTCGGCACGATGCTCGGCGGGCTGCTGTCGCTGTCGCTGGCCGTGCTGCACGGCGCGGTGTTCCTCACGCTCAAGACGGCCGGGCCGCTGCGGGCGCGGGCCCGCCGCGCGGCGCTCACGGCGGCGGCGGTCGCCGTCCCGGTGGCCGTGCTCGCGCTGCCGGGGCTGCCGTCCGCCAACGCGCCGCAGGAGCCGGGCGGGTGGACGGCGCATCCGCTGCCGTGGGTGGCGGCGGTGGCCGCGATGGTCACGCTGGCCGCGGGCGTGGCGCTGGTCTGGCGGCGACGCGAGGGGTGGGCGTTCGCCGCGACGGCCGGGACGATCGTGCTGGTCACCGGCACGGTGTTCGCCGCGCTGTGGCGGGCGCCGCTTCCGGGGCTGACCGTGGCGGAGGCGGCCTCGGGCCCGTACACGCTGGGTCTGCTCACCTGGATCGGCCTGATCGCCCTGCCGTTCGTGCTGGCCTACCAGGGGTGGACGTACTGGGTGTTCCGCAAGCGCGTCACCGTGTGAAATGTCGTGAATTATCGCGACGGGGAACGCCCGCGGGCGCGGACCATGAGGCCCGCGCCCGCGTCCCCTCCCCAGGATCCCCGGGTCCCCGGGCTCAGCAGCGAGGAGCGACGGCGTCGATCTTTCCGCCGAAGTCGTCCTTGTAGACCTTGCGGTAGTCGCCGTTGCGCACCACGCGCACTTCCTTCTTGTCGGGCACGTGGATCCAGTTGATGAAGCAGCCGTCGGCCTGGGCCCGGAAGGAGCCGACGTTGTCGTGCAGGGCCGGCGGCACGTCCACGTAGCCGTTGCCCGGGTTCCAGCACCACGACGCGCCCGTGTAGTCCTTGCCCGACCACAGGCAGATGTCCCCGGCCCGGCCCGCGGGGGCTCCGGCCGCCGCGGGGGCCGGGGCGGCGAAGGCCACCAGGACGATTCCCGCGGCGCCCGCCGCCGCCGCGATCCGCGCACTCCACTTCGTTGGCTTCATGACGGTTCTCCCTCGTATCGATCGCGTACCCGTCGTCCCGAAGACCGGCCTGGTCGGCGGCGATCTCCGACTTCCGTCACGGAATGTAGCAGCGATCACACGGAGAGCGACGCGATCGGACGGCCAGAGGAACCGGGCCGGCGCGACCGAAAACACTGACCGTGACGCCATAGACACGCAATGCTCACGCAGTACGACCGGCGGTCACGACCCGGCGCGAGACCTCAGGTCGTGCAGCTCGGAGGGCGAGATGGGCATCCGGTCGACGGCGATGCCCTCGGCGTCCTCGATGGCCGAGGCGATCACCGCCGACACCGGGATGACCCCCGCCTCGCCCGCACCCTTGATGCCGAGCGGGTTCAGCGGCGAGGGCGTCTCCAGGTGCGCGGTCTCGATCAGCGGCACCTCGGTGGCGTACGGCATCAGGAAGTCCATGAAGGACGCGTTGAGGAGCTGACCGTGCCCGTCGTACGCCATGCGCTCGTACAGCGCCCCGCCGACGCCCTGCGCGACGCCGCCGTGGATCTGCCCCTCGACGATCATGGGGTTGATGAGCCGGCCGCAGTCGTGCACGACGGCGTACCGCAGGATGCGGATCTCGGCGGTGTCCGGGTCGGTCTCCACGATGGCGGCGTGCATGCCGGAGGCGAACGTCGAGCGGACCGGCGAGTAGTAGTCGCGGCCCTCAAGCCCGGGTTCCTCGCCCTCGGCCACGGGCGGGCGGTCCATCGGCGCGGCGCCGCTGAACTGGGTGGCCCGCTTGGCCTCCTCGTCGAACGCGTACCGCAGCGGGTTGGACAGCACGGCGACGGTCGCCAGCGGGATCGACGCCGACGGGTTCCCGGCGACGCGGACCTCGCCGTCCTCGATCGTGAGGTCGCGCGGGTCGGCCTCCAGCGCGTCCGCGGCGATGCGCAGCGCCTTCTCGCGCACCTTGCGGCAGGCCAGGGCGATGGCGTTGCCGCTCATCACCGCCGCCCGCGAGGCGAACGTGCCGACCGCGTAGCCGAAGCGCCGCGTGTCGCCGGTCACCACCGAGACGCGGTCCAGCGGGACGCCGAGCTCGGTCGCGGCGATCTGCGCGAACACCGTCTCGTGCCCCTGCCCCTGGGAGGTCAGGCCGGTCGAGACGTGCACGCGCCCGTCGGAGGTCACCTGCACGTGCCCGCCCTCGTACGGGCCTACGCCGGTGCCCTCGACGTAGCAGCCGAGGCCGATGCCGATGCGGCGCCCCTCGGCTGCGGCCCGCTCCTTCTCCTCCGCGAAGCCGTCCCAGCCGATCAGGCCCTTCAGAACGCGCAGCGACTCGGGGTAGTCGCCGCTGTCGTAGATCAGCGGCCGTCCGTCCTGGAAGATGAGCCCCTGATCGTAGGGGAACTCGTCGGGACGGATGAAGTTGGCCTCCCGCACCTCCGCGCGGTCCTTCCCGAGGTGCGCGGCGATCTTGTCCATCGTGCGCTCCATGCAGAACGCCGCCTGCGGACGCCCCGCGCCCCGATACGGGGTGACCTGCACGGTATTGGTGTAGATCGAGGAGAACTCCACCCGGTACGCGCCGATCCGGTACGGGCCCAGGAGCTGGGTGCTGGTGATGATCGGCACGATGATGCCGTACGGCGTGTACGCGCCGTGGTCGTGCAGGATCGTCACGTCCAGGCCGAGGACGCGGCCCTCGTCGTCGAAGCCGACGCGCACGTGCTGCACCTGGCCGCGCTCGTGCGCCGAGGAGATGAAATGCTCGCGGCGGTCCTCGGCCCACTTGACCTCACGGCCGAGCAGCATCGCCGCCCACGGCACCAGCACCTCCTCCGGCCACGGGTGCACGATCTTCACGCCGAACCCGCCGCCGACGTCCGGGGCGATCACCTCGACCGACGGCAGCGGCAGGCCCAGCTTGGCCGCGACCGCCATGCGCACGCTCGTGGAGGTCTGCGTCGAGGTGTAGACGCGCAGCGACCGGTCGTCCAGATCCCACCGGGCGTACACGCCGCGGCCCTCCAGCGGCATGGACGCGCTGCGCTCGATGTCCAGCCGGAACGCCAGCGTGTGCGGGGCGGCGTCGATCGCCTCGCGGGCGCCGAGCCCCGCCGCGGACGGCACCTCCTGGATCATGTGGGCGCCGACGTTGCCCGGGACGTCCTCGTGGACGAGGTGGACGCCCTGCGCGGCCTCCTCGATGCCGACGACCGGCTTGAGGAACTCGTAATCCACCGTGATGAGCGACGCGGCGTCCTCGGCGAGGTAGCGGTCCCGCGCCACGACCATGACGACCGGCTCGCCGACGTGCCGCACGATGTCCCTGGCCAGCGGGTACGCCGTACGGCCGTGCGTCAGCGCCGGGTGCGGGATCAGCAGCGGCAGCGGGTCGCGGACGCGCTCGGGCAGGTCCTCCCAGGTGTAGATGGCGACCAGGCCCTCGACGTCCACGGCGGCCGAGACGTCGATGTCGCGGATGCGGGCGTGCGCGTGCGGCGAGCGGACGAACGCGGCGGCGAGCGCGTCCTGCCCGAGGTCGTCCAGGTAGCGGCCCTGACCGGTGATCAGCCGCGGGTCCTCGCGGCGCTGCACCGGCTCGCCGAACAGCTTCGTCGTCACGCCACACCGCCTTCCGCCTCAGCAGTCGGCCTGGTCGTGGGCCTGGTCGTCGGCCTGGCCGTCAGCCTGATGGTCACGCCGCACCGCCTTCCGCCTCGGCCGTCAGCTCGGCCGCGCGGTGGACCGCCTTGACGATGTTCTGGTAGCCGGTGCACCGGCACAGGTTGCCCGAAATGCCGTCGAGCACCTCGTCCTCGGTCGGCGCGGGGTTGTCGCGCAGCAGCGCGGTCACCGTGCACAGGAATCCGGGGGTGCAGAAGCCGCACTGCAGCGCGTGGCATTCGGAGAACGCCCGTTGCACCGGCGACAGCTCCCCGCCAGGCCCGGCGAGCCCCTCGACCGTGGTGATCTCGCGGCCGTCGACGGTCACCGCGAACGTCAGGCAGGAGCGGACCGGCTCCCCGTCCAGCAGCACCGTGCAGCATCCGCACACGCCGTGCTCGCAGCCCACGTGCGTGCCGGTCAGGCCCAGCTCGTGGCGCAGGCAGTCCGACAACAGCCGCCGCGCCGGAACGTTCGCCTCGCGCACGGTGCCGTTGACGGTCAGCGAGATCGCGTACCGTCTCTCCGCCGCCGTCCCGCTCGTCGTCTCGCTCACTCCGAGCCCTCCCCCGCGCCGTTCACTCCGTGGTCCCCTCCACCGTCCACGCCACCGGCCACCGCGCCCGCCGCCGCCCGCTGCGCCTCCGCCGCGGCCACGCGCAGCGCCCGCTCGGCCAGCACCCCGGCCAGGTGCCTGCGGTAGTGCGCGGTCGCGTGGATGTCCTCGTCCGGGTCGACGGCGTCGCGGACGGCGGCGGCCACGGCCTCCCAGTCGGCGGACGCGGCCGGGCGGCGCGCGCACACCTCCGACAGGTCGATCACCACCGGTACCGGGCCCGCGCTCACGCAGGCGACCTTCGCCGAAGCGATGCGCAGGTCCTCGTCCAACGTGACCACGGCGGCGGCTCCGGCCATCGCGTAGTCGCCGTGACGGCGGGCGACCTCCCGGAAGGCGGTGCCCGCGCGGGGCGGCAGCGCCGGGAAGAACGCCGACACCGCGAGCTCGTCCGGCTCGATCGCCGACTCCAGCGGGCCGGTGAAGAACGCCTCCGCGGCGACCTCCCGTACCGGGGCGCCGTGCCGGGCCAGCCGCACCGACCCGCCGAGAACGGCCAGCACGGCGGGCAGCTCGGCCGAAGGGTCGGCGTGCACGAGGCTGCCGACGACGGTGCCCCGGTTGCGGATCACCGGATGCGCCACCAGCCGGAGCGCGGCGGGCAGCAGCGGCTGCACGGCCGCCACGGCGGGCGAGCGCTCGACGACGGCGTGCCGGGCCAGCGCGCCGACCCGGACGCCGCCGGGCTCCACCGACAGGGTGTCCAGCTCGGCGACACGGTTGATGTCGACCAGGTGGGACGGCGCGGCCAGGCGCATGTTGAGCATCGGGATCAGGCTCTGCCCCCCGGCCAGGATCTTGCCGTACGGCGCCGTCCCGAACAGGACCTCCAGGGCCTCGCCCAGCTCCCGGGGAGCGTGGTAGTCGAACGGGGAGGGCTTCACGTGCCTTGTTCGCTCCCCTCCGCGAGCGCGGGCGACCCGTCGGCGCGTCCGGCGGGGGTGCCGGCGATGGCGCGCAGCAGGTGGTAGCCGCCCAGCACGACGATCGTGCCGAGGGCGATGCCCGCCAGCGAGAAGTTCTCGCTGATCCGGTGGGACACCGGGCCGATCGCGAGGATGATCCCCGCGCCGGTCGGCACCATGTTGACGGGGTCGGAGAAGTCGACGCGGCTCTCGATCCAGATCTTCGCGCCCAGCAGGCCGATCATGCCGTACAGGATGACGGTGATACCACCCAGAACGCCACCCGGAGTGGCGGCGACGAGCGCGCCGAACTTCGGGCACAGGCCGAACAGGATCGCCACGACGGCGGCGATGTAGTACGCGGCGGTGGAGTAGACGCGGGTCGCGGCCATGACACCGATGTTCTCGGCGTACGTCGTGGTGGGCGAGCCGCCGACCGCGGTGGCCACGGCCGTCCCCACGCCGTCGGCGAGGACGGCCCTGCCCATGTACGGGTCGACGTCGGTGCCGGTCATCTCGCCGACCGCCTTGACGTGCCCGATGTTCTCGGCGATCAGCGCGATGACGGCCGGGAGCACCAGCACGATCGCCGACCCGGTGAAGCTCGGCGCGTGGAAGTCGGGCAGGCCGAACCACGCCGCGTCCGACACCCCGTCGAAGCTCACGCGCGGGTGGGTGTCGACCTTGCCGGTGCCGGCGTTGAAGGCCGTGATGTTCCCGAACACCTTGTCGGCGCCGATGGACAGCAGGTAGCCGGCGATCAGGCCGACCAGGATGCCGACGCGGCCGATGAAGCCTTTGAATGCCACGATCACGACGAAGGTGACGACCATGGTGATCAGGGCGATCCACTGGTCCTGCGGCCAGTAGATGTCGGCCACGACGTACGCCAGGCCGAAGCCGATGAGCATCACGACCGCGCCGGTCACCACGGGCGGGAAGACACGGTTGATGGACTGCACGCCGAGGAAGTGGATGGCCACACCGCACAGGGCCAGCACGACGCCGGCGACCAGGATCGCGCCCGTGACCGTCGCGTCGTCGCCCCCGGTGGCGCGGATCGCGACCACGCCACCGACGAACGACGCCGAGGTGCCGAGGTAGCTCGGGATCCTCCCCTGGACGATCAGCAGGAAGATGATCGTGGCGATGCCCGACATCATGATGGCGACGTTGGCGTTCAGGCCCATGACCAGGGGGAACACGAAGGTCGCGCCGAACATGGCGATGACGTGCTGCGCGCCGAAGCCGACCATCTTCGGCCAGCTCAGCCGCTCGTCGGGCTTCACCACCTCCCCCGGGGCGAGCCCACGCCCCTCCCCGTGCAACTTCCATCCGAAGACCATGACAGCCCCTTCACTCACCGGGCCGGGGATCGGTGGCCACCCCGCAGGCGGGACCTCCGCGGCGTTCGCTTGTCCGTACTCGGGCCGTACCCCATTGTTCACTCGTGATCGTTCAGTAGTGAAGCCCTCACGCGTGGACGCTCACCCGTGAAGTGCCTCCCGGCGAAGCGCCTGCCCGAAAGGCGTCCGTTTGTGAGTGCCTTCACTCGCGACGTGCTCACTCATCACGTACTCACTTCGTGCTCACTCGTGGAGCCGTGCCACCACGCGGACGAGTCGCCCCGCCCGCTCACACCGAGCGCCGAGGTTCCTCTCCCGTTGCGGGCACATTAGACCTGTTCACCCCGCCCCACATGGTAAGGATTTGCCAAACGTGACCCACGCCCCCGCACTCCTCTTGCGCACCACCCCCGCCACACACACGTGAACACCAGGAAACAAACCCCGAAACGCGGCCGCATGGCCGCCGAAACACTGATCGCCTCCGTGCGCCGGCAACCACACCCGGATCGTGCTTGCCGATAGTTCGGCGGGCCCTGGCCATGACCGGGTCGACGACCAAGGCGCTGTCGCGACCGACCAGAAAGTGGGCCTCGCTCCGCTCGGGCTGTGTTTCCAGGGCCTTCGGCCGACTCTCAGGGGCCTCCACGTCGGTCATCAATGACGGGCCCTCATGCACCTCCGGTCCATGAACTGTCAGGAAACCGAAGAGCCCGGCTTGATCGCCGCCCGAGTACCGAAGAGCAGCCCCTTGATCACCGTCCGAGGGACGTTGTGAGCGATCGACTCGATGACCTCATCTGATGGGGGCGCCGCTCCGCTCGAAGGTCGGGCAGGCCGAACGGTCGTCCGCGGTTCCCTCTGTCAGATAGGCCCACACCCGGTGGCCTGTCGCGGGAGTGCCCTGGTAGCCGACGCGGTCGGCGACGGCGGTGACGATCGCCAGGCCGCGCCCGTTCTCATCGATCGACAGATCCTCCTCCGCGCCGTATGGAACCCGCCGCGGGTCGTCGTCCCGGATCCGTGGGACATTCCCGCCCCCGAGGTCGTACACCGTGAACAGCACACTCGCGGCTCTCACCAGACCGCTCGCCGGCCTCGGGCGTGAGGACCTGAACGCGATCTCCACGGTGAAATGACCGCCGGGTTTTCCGCTGGCCGTGTGGCGGATCGCGTTGCCCCCCAGCTCGCCGACGATCAGTTCCGCGTCGCCGGCGAAGGCCGTCCCACCGAGCAGGACTCGTACGAATTTCCTGGCCTCCGACGCCTGGTCGGGGGTGCCCGGGAAGGCACGGCGCCAGATGAGGATTTCGGGGCTCAACCGCACGGACTCGCCGAGCGGCGCGGGCAAAGACGGAGGAACCGCCCCGGGCATACCGGAGGGCGCAGCCAGGTCGGCCGCCACGCACTCCTGCCCTTCTTGAGGTTCGAAAGACTTTGACACAGCCCAGAACGATGGCCGAGCAGGGCGACGCCCCCGATCCCGCCATCGTCCCGGGCGACCCCAGGACAGGCCAGCCCGTTGACCTGCTCGAACACGTCAGCCGACGAGATCGACTACCTGACGGCCACCTGGGTGAGTATCACAATGACCGTCATTCTCCGTAGCCGAAACGGTACTCTGCGTAGAGGCTTTGCGATCCGCATACGTACTGGGGAGGCGTGGACCATGTCGGGCGAGGGGAACCACATCCTGCTGGAATGCCGTCGGCGCAGCGAGGCGCTCCGCGCCAAGGGGTACGGCTTCGATCAGATCGCCGATATGTTCTCGGTGTACCACGACGTGAGTCCCCTGCGGCTGTACCGGTACGCGTACGGCCTGACCGCCGCCGAGGCCGCCGCGCGGTACAACGACGCGGATCCGGCCGGTACGGCGGCGCTGCGCGAATCGCGGCTGTACGAGTTCGAGCACTGGCCGCAGCGCGGAATACGTCCCACCGCCCGCACCATCGCCCTGTTCGCCCAGGTGTACCGGACGTCCGCGCGGCGCCTGGTCAACGACCAGGTCTACGCGTCCTACACCCCGCGCGACCGTGAACTCATCGACCGCACGGACCATCGACGATCCCTTCCTTCCCAGCGGCCTTCGCGCGCCCCGGCCCCGCTCCCCGGGCATGTCACCATGAGTCAGGAAGCGGCACGTCCGGCCGTTCCAGTCCTTCTGCCCAAGGACTGCGCCGCGCTGCTTCGTGCCCTCGGAGCCGAGGAGGCCGATGTGAAACGTCGCGATCTGCTCTTCGAACTGGCCCTGGCACTCGGCGGCGCGCCCGCGTTGATCCTGCTACGGCATCTGTCGCCGCCCGAGAAGGACCGACTGGTGACGGCGGTCCGCTCCTCCAGCCGGGTGGACGCCGGGACGGTCGAGGTGATCGAAAAGCTGACCGCCCGATGCCGCCGCCTGGACGACGACTTCGGCCCCGAAACCGTCCTGCCCATCGTGGACGGCCAGCGCACCCTCGTCGCCGACCTTTTGCGCCGCGAAGTCCTCCTCCCCGCCCTACGCGACCGCCTCACTTACACCTACGCCGAACTGAGTCAACTAGCGGGTTGGCTGCACCACGACCTGCTGGACTACGACGGGGCCTACGAGCGGTACAAGGAGGCGCTGACGGCCGCCCACGAGATCCGCGACCCGACGCTGATCTGCTACCTGCACACCTGCCTGAGCGGCATGGCCCTTCACCAGGGCCGCACAGGTCAAGCACTGGACCATATCTTCGCGGCCCAAGGCTGGGCCCAGCAGAGCGCGAGCACGGTGCTGAAGTCGGTGCATGCGATGGATCTCGCACGCGTGCTCGCCACGAATGGCAGTGTGCGTGCCAGCGAGCACGCCCTCGCTCAGTCGCGCCACTACATCGAACGCCCCCGCACCGAAGCCGACCCTTCGTACCTCTACTGGTGGACGCCTAACGGAGTACAGAAGAACGCCGCCTTCTGCATGCTCGCGTCGGGCCGTCCGGATGACGCGATCGAAGCGGTCGAGAGGACCCTGGCGGCCCCCATTACGCGAAAGCTGCAACGCGGTGAAGCCCTCCTGTACTACTCCAAGGCGCTGACTCAGAAGCGCGAGGTTCAGGCGGCGACCGGCAAGATCCGCGAGGCGGCTCAGATCACCGTGGGCCACAGTTCGGGCCGCCTGGTGAACTCCATACGCGAGGCCCGCGCCCGCCTCCGGCCCTGGGCAGGCAACAAGCACGTCCGCACCCTCGACGAAGAACTCCGCTCCCTGGGCATCACCAATTGACCTGCTGGGACTCACCGGCTACGACGCTCCACTCCGGTACCATTGGGTACTAGTACCGGGAGGTTTGTTATGGCTGGCTCGAACGTGGCTCCCTTGAAGGTGGATGCCGAAACCGATCGTCTGATCTCTCATGGCGCGCACTTCCTGCACGTAACGAAAAAGGAGTTCGTGGCACAGGCCGTACGCGTGTACCTGCAGGTCCGTCAGGCGGAGCTGCATGCGGCGATGCAGGAGGCGATGGCACAACTAGACGGCACGCATGCCGCAAGGGTGGCGCTCGTGTCCGGACTGTCCAAGGAGCAGATCGAGGAGCTCGGCGGCGTGGAGGAAGCATGATACCTAGTCGTCCCACTGTCCGCTGTCTCCGTGAGGACCTGGGCATCGCCAAACTGCCGCCCGCTCGCGTACCGCTGAACGAGATCGACCATCCGTTGATCCGCAAAGCGTCTGCTCAGTTCGCTGGGGACAGTGCAAGGGAGCGCATTGCACCGCTCGGCGAGCGGCGACCCGCTCTTGGTGGCCGAACCAGATCGTCATCACGGCCATCGCCACAAGAAGCACCGGGAGCAGCTGGAATGCCTTGGCGACCGAATCTCGGCCCACGAATGCGATGATGATCGGCGCGAGCACAAAGGTCACGTATCCGGCCGCTGTCAGGTACGCCGTCGCGCGGCCCGGATCGGCCGCGGTATAGCTGCGCCCGATCACGGAGTAGGCGATGGGGGCGATCGGGGACATACCGATGCCGATGAGCAGCATCCCGACCGCGCTGGCACCAGCAACCGGGCTCGACACCAACATGATCACACCCAACGTGGCCACCGCTTGTCCGACGAGCACGGTCCGCCACTCCCCAAACCTTCTGATGACCAGGGAGGCGCAGGCCCGCCCAGTCGCACCGGCGAGATAGAGGGCCGCGAGACCGATCGCGCTCTGAGCCGCCCCCTGGAAGGGGAGCTGCCTGATGAAGAGTGCCGAGAACCCCTCAAGAGTCGCGTCGAGGGTGAACGCGCAACAGACGAGCACGAAGGCGAAGGCAATTGCCGTTTTACGCATGAAGCGCAGGTCGTCCGCCCAAGACGAGCCGTTCTCCACGTCGTCCGCCGCCGCAGCGGGATCGGAAGCGGCCAAGTCGCCTTTCCGCACGATCACGAGGACACCTGTGACAATGCAGCTGACCCCGGCAACCAGGAAAGCGACGATGAGGCTTTGATCGCCGGTCATCACGAACGCTGTGAGCGCACCTACCGCCGCGGCCAGACTGAACAGCGCGTGCAGCCTTGGCAGCAAGGTCCTGGCCTGCTCCGCCTCCACTGCCGCACCTCGGACGTTCGCCGCCACATCGAGAAGACCAAGACCGAAACCAGTCAATCCAGCGAGCACGCTGAACGTGACGAATGACCCGAGGTACGACATCAGCGCGTACCCAAGGCCGCTCCAGACGAGCGACCAAGCCATAAGTTCCGAGGGGCCTCGAGTGGCCGCGAGCCTCCCCGCCACGAGGGACCCGGCGATGGACGTGATCGCCATCAGAGCCAGCGCGAATCCGAGCTGCTGCACGCTCATCTGAAGCCGGTCCACCACCACCGGCAGCGAGAACGCCCAGACACCGACTTGGTAGCCCATGGACAGGAACGCCAGGTGCAACGTCAAGGTGGAGTTCGCCGTGCGCTCGGCCGACCGTGCGCCTGGACTCTTCATCGATAGCAGCCGCCTTGCTCGATCACGCCCGTACGTGGTGGGCCGACTTCGTCCCGTAGCAGAGGGATCAAGCCGTACAGGTCGGGTAGACATAGGTCCGATTCAGGGCTCGGACCGCGCTGTCGCCCGGTCGCAACGTGAATCGTCTTGCCGCACCCTGCTGCCTGCCCGGCCTGGATATCGGCGTCATGATCACCATGGGCGTGGAGACCTCCGGAATTCGCCGCGATGCACCCATTTCCCATGTGGGCATCCGAGCGACCGTGAACATCCTGTATGGCGAGAAAGACGCATCACCACAGCCCCAGGTCGCGGGCGAGCAGTTCCGCTTCGCGGGCCCAGCGGGCGCAGAGGGACAGGCCGGCGGCTCGTGCGGCGTAGCCGGCGTTCGCGTCGACGGTGGCCTCGCCGCCGTAGTCAGGGTGCCGATCGGCCGAAGCCATCTCGAGACATCTGACCGTGAGCCAGTCGTACTTCACCGCGGACGCGCAGATGCCGAGCCGCACCAGGCGCGCGTCACCGGTCCAGCCGGCGTCGGCGAGACCGTCGAGGTAGGCCTGGGTGGCTCGGGCGTCGAGGTGATCGAGCTCTTGGTGGGGCAGGAGCAGGTCGAAGACGGAGTCGGGGACGAGGTTGCCGACGTCTTCTCCCAGCGCGCCGTCGCCCACGAAGGCCCAGTCCAGCAGGGCCACCTCACCGTCCGGGCGCCGGAGACGTTGTTGGGCCAGACGTCCAGGTGGCACACCGTCCGGGGCAGCGCCCGCATGAGCGACAGGAGCCGCCGCCGGTCGCGATGCAGTCGCAGAAGTCCATCCCGGAGATCCGGGGAGAAATGGTCCTTGATCAGCGGCTGGGACCACGCCCGGTCCTCGTCGAGGAGGCTCCAGTCCGCGGGCCGTGAGGTGCTGTAGTCCGCCAGGAAGCCTCGGCTCAGCCACGGGTGATCGGGAAGATCCCCACGTCCCTGGCTTCGTCCCAGAGCGCGGGCGGTCTCGGTGATGTCGTCGACGGACAGCTGCGACGAGTGCCGTCCCTTCACGTCCTCCAGCAGCAGTTCGATGTCCCCATCTCCGGTCTCCCGGATATCCACGACCGCGGGAGCGCCGAGGCCGAGGCGGCGGGGAAGGCCGGTCTCGTAGACGAGCGCCTCGCGGCGCCAGAAGTTCCAGTGCCGCGGGTCGGCCGAGGACGCCCAGTGCGCCGGCACCTGCCCACGGCGGTGCGTAAGGATCTTGTGGACGACGCCGTGCTCCCGCCAGATACCCCCGGTCACACCGTTCTGCCGGTTGTGGACCAACTGCTCGATGGACACCCGGCAACCCTAGGCCGACAGCGCCCCGACGCCAATGCCGTAGGCACCGGCAGGGCGTCCGCGAGGGCGTTCCGGATCAGGAGGCCACACGATGAGCGCGCGACCCGGCCCGGCAAAGCAGATCTTCACGTGACGTGACCACTTTTCGCATTTGCATGACAACAGAGAGTGATTGTTTATAGCATCAACGCTATGAGCTGGGGTACGGTAGAGCTGGAACCAGAGGTTCGGGAGTGGCTCGAACATCTGCCCATGGCGTTGTTCGCGAGAGCGGCTTTCTATGTTGACTTGTTGGCGGCGGAAGGGCCCTTGCTAGGAGAGCCGTACACACGGCAACTCGACGGCAAGCTACGTGAACTTCGCTTCTATTTGGATGACGCTGCTTTCCGGGTGACCTACTGGATCGCCCCTGACCGGCGCATCGTGCTCCTGACGGTGTTCAGGAAGGCGCGGCGGCACGAGGAACGGGAAGTCGAGCGGGCTAGACGGGCTTTGCGCCGTTGCATCGAACAGGCGCACACGCCCGATGAGGAGGAGGCGGTATGAGCGGGCAGTCGGGCTGGCGTGAGCTTCGAGATCGCCGGATGGCGGAGCCGGGGGCGGTGGAAGAGTACGTGGCGGCGCGGATCGCCTACGAACTCGGCAAATCCGTGCGGCAGATGCGTGAGGCGCGCGCTTGGAGCCAGAGCGACCTCGCACGTGAGGCCGGTATGACGCAATCCGCGGTGGCTCGATTCGAGGCCGGCGGGACGATCCCCACGCTGCCCGTGGTCGAGCGTCTGGCGCACGCCTTGGGCGCCGACGTCGACGTCCGTCTGATTCCCCGAGCGCCGGCGGCGTGAAATCCCTTCGCTCGCCGCCGGGACAGGAGCGACACGCTTCGGATGACGGCGGCGCGGGCCCTCAGATGCCTCGCATGCGGAGGACGTGGAGGGCCAGGGTCAGGTTGAGGCGGAGGTGGGCGTCTTCGGTGAAGTTGCCGAGCATGCGTTCCAGCTTGCCGATGCGGTAGCGCAGGGTGTTGTAGTGGAAGTGCAGGCGGCGGGCGGTCTCGGCGACGTTGAGGTTGGTATCCAGCAGCACTTGCAGCGTGCGGCGCAGGTCGATGTTCTCGGCGTCCTCGTCCAGGGCGAGCGGGCCGAGCGTCTCCTTGACGAACGCGTGCAGCTCGGCGGTGTCGTTGACCAGCGACAGCAGCCGGTAGACGCCGAGCTGGTCGAAGTGGGCGACCGCGCCGGAGCCGTGGAGCTGGCGGCCGACCCTGGCCGCCTTGAGCGCCTGGCCGTAGGCGTCGGGCAGCGATTCGGCGCCCTGCGCGATCCTGCTCATGCCGGTGGAGAAGGTGGCGGGACGGGAGTCGGCGAAGGCGGCGACGGCGTCCTTGGCGAGGCGCGTCATGTCGACGTCCGCGCCGGCGACGGCCACCACCTCGTGGGAGAAGCCCGCGACGGCGCCGCCCGGGTCGTGGCGGCGTAGGGCGGTCGTCCACGCGGTGAGCAGCCGGTCCGGGGGGATGTCGCATTCGGGGTCGATCTCGGCGACGAGCACGCTGACGGGACGTTCGAGGTCCCAGCCGAAGGCGCGGGCGCGGGCGGCGATGCGGGACCCGCCCCTGCCGGTGAGCACGTCGCGGAGGAAGTCGGCGCGGTACTTGCTCTCGACGGCCGTGACGGCCTCCTGCCGGGTGACGACGAGGGCGACGACGGTGGCGGCACGCTCCAGGATGCCGATGTCACCGTCCCTGATCGCGCCGGCTGGGTGGTGGGCGACGATACGGCCGTGGTGGTGCCCGCCCGCGACGACGGGGACGACGGTGTAGTCGCCGGAGGAGACGGGCGGCGCGGCGCGCGGCACGGAGGGGTCGCCGGAGGCCTCCAGCACCTGCCCGGTGGGGTCGACGACGGCCACGGCCAGGTCCAGCAGTCCGGCGACCTCGGCGACGACCTCGCGCAGCCCGCCCCCGGCGAGGACGATCTGGACGAGCGCGCGGTGCGCCTCCTCGGTGCGGGCGAGCAGCGCGGCCTGCCGGTTGAGGATGTCGGTGAGCACCTGGTTGAGGATGTCGTCGAAGCCGACGTCGTTGGGCAGCAGGATGAGCGGGAACCCCAGCCGGTCGGCCTGCTCGACCATCTCGGCGGGCAGTTCGTCCACGTATCTGCCGAGCTTGATGCCGAGGGCGGCGAGGCCGCGTTCGTCGAGGTCGGCGACGAGCCGTCCGAGGGACTGGGGGGTGTTGCGCAGCGGGTACCCGGTGGTCAGCAGCAGTTCGTGAGGTTTGACCCATGCGAGGATGTCGGGCACCTCCATGACGTTGAGTCGCTGGACGATGCGGTCGAGGCCGGTCCTGCCGCCGATCAGGCGGGCTCCGGCGAGGGTCGAGACGCCGAGCACCTCCCCCACGGACACGCCGTGAATGATGGTGCCCGTGGAGGCCAAACGCATCGCCGGGGGTGAGGGGTCCGCAGTCATGGTCATGCTCCAGGGTGAAGCGCCGTTTTCGTGATTCTGACGGAACATCATGTCTGTCAACAAGAGCCAACTCTCCGGGGAAGTGTTGGCAGCTTTCTCCGTACGAGGGTCTAACGGGACCGTTCTACGGTCTCCCCAGACTGGCGGGGAGGCCGAGTGACACTGGGGACGCGCACAAGAGCGCACGCGCCCGCGCACACCGAGGCGTTCGGCGCGGCGAGTTCCGCCCTGCGGCCCGCGCTGGACGCGCCGCGGCGCCCCGCCCGGGTGCTGGCGGTGTTCCCGCTCGGCGTCTACCTGGAGATACGCACCGACATCGAGCCGTCGGTGGTGGCCGTCATCACGGGCGAGGCGACGCGCCTGCCCAACTCGGTCGTGCTCGGCGATCCGCTGCCGCGGGTGTCGCCGGGCGACGATGCCACCGTCGGCGACGGGGGCATCGAGATCGGCCGCACGACCGTGCGAGTCCGCCGCTGGTGGGATCCGTCGCCCCCGCTCGGTGCCGTGGAGCTCGACCGGCTGCGGGCCGCGCTGCCGAGGCTGGCGGAGGTGTGCGAGACGTCCCCGCGCCGGCCCGGCCTGGATCCGGACGGCGGCGCGGCGCTGCTCGCGCGGGGCTGCGCGGACGGCTCGCTGATGTCGGCCATCACCGCGGCCGAGCAGCTCATGGGCCTCGGCCCTGGGCTGACGCCGAGCGGCGACGACATGCTGTCGGGTGTGCTGGTCGCGCTGCGCAGGCTGGGCGACGCGGCGGGCGTGGGCCGGGCGGTGTGGCTGGCGGACTGGCTGGCCGCCACCGTGGCCTTCGACGCCGGCACCCGCACCACGCCGATCTCGGCCACGCTGCTGCACTGCGCGGCCCGGGGCGAGGCGTGCGCGGAGGCCGTCGCGGTGCTGCGCGGCCTGGCGGGGCATCATCCCCTTGAGCCCGCCGTACTGCGGTTACTCAGGCTCGGCCACACCTCGGGCGCCGATCTGGCCTGGGGGCTGCGCATGGGCGCGGCCGCGGTGGTGACGCTGGGCGAGAAGGCGCGAGCGGGCGCGTGAACGGCGGGCGTTCGCGCGGGGAATGCGGCGAACGACGATTGATCACCGATTGTGGGAGGGACGGTGGGGGACCGTTGACCACGGGCACGGATCTTGTGGAGGTACGCGCCGGGCTCTACCACGACTCGGTGAGCCTGATGCGGGTCAGCCAGGCCCTGATCTCCCGTCCGGGGGTGGACGTGGCGGTGGTGGCCATGGCGACCGAGCTGAACGTCGGCCTGGCCCGTGAGGCCGGGTTCGAGGTGCCGCCCGCCGGGCCGTCCGACCTGCTCGTCGCGATCCGCGCGGAGTCGGGCCAGGCGCTGGGCGAGGCGGCCGAGGAACTGAGACGGCAGTTCGCCGAGCTGGCCGGGGGCGCGCGCGGCGGCGGGGGCGTCGCCGTCGAGAGCCCGCCGCGCACCACGCGCGCCGCCGCCCGGGCGTGGGACGCGACGCTGGCGCTGGTGTCGGTGCCGGGCGACCACGCCTTCGCCGAGGCCATGGACGCCGTCGAGGCCGGGCTCTCGGTCATGATCTTCAGCGACAACGTGCCCGTCGAGCAGGAGGTCCTGCTCAAGGAGCGCGCCCAGGAACGCGGCGTTCTGGTGATGGGCCCGGACTGCGGCACGGCGGTCGTCGGCGGCGCCGGGCTCGGCTTCGCCAACGTGCTGCGGCCCGGCCGGGTGGGCGTGGTGGCGGCCTCGGGCACCGGCGCCCAGCACGTGACCTGCCTGCTGGACCACGCGGGCGCCGGGGTGAGCCACGTCCTCGGCGTCGGCGGCAGAGACCTGTCGGCGGCGGTGGGCGGCCGTTCCACGCTGGCGGCCCTGGCCGCGCTGGACGCCGACCCGTCCACCGGCCTGATCGTCCTGATCTCCAAACCGCCCGCCCCCGAGGTCGCCGAGACGGTGCGCCGGGCGATCGAGGGCCTGTCCACGCCCATGGTCACCGCCCTGCTCGGCCCCGGCCAGGACGACCTGACCGCGGCAACCGAGAAGGCCCTCAAGGCGCTCGGCCTTCCCGTCCCCGCCTGGCCGTCCTGGACGGTCCCGCAGGAGGCCGGGCCGGGCGGGCTGTCGGGCCTGTACTCGGGCGGCACGCTGTGCGCGGAGGCGCGGATCGTCGCGGGGACGGGCACGTTCACCGACTTCGGCGACGACGAGTACACGCGGGGCCGCGCGCACCCGATGATCGACCCGGCGCTGCGCCTGGAGGCGCTCGCCCGTACGGGCGGGGTCGCGCTGCTGGACGTGGTGCTCGGCCACGCAGCCGACCCCGATCCCTCCGCCCGGCTGGCCCCGGCGATCCGCGAGGCGCGTGAGCGCGGGACGGCCGTGGTGGTGACCCTCGTCGGCACCGATTCCGACCCGCAGGGCCTGCGCCGGCAGGCGGACGCGCTGGTCGCGGCCGGCGCGTCGGTGTTCACCTCCAACGCGGCCGCCGCCAGGCACGCCGCGGGCCTGATCGGGAGTGCGCTGTGAGCTCGTCACCCACGCCGTCCGTGCTCGCGGGAGAGCCACGCGTGATCACGGTGGGCGCCGCCCTGCTCGCCGAGGCCCTGGACGAGCAGGCGGTGCCGCGCCTCGGCGTCGACTGGCGCCCGCCACTGCCGGGCACCGCCGAGGCCCTGGCCAAGGTGCTCGCCGACCCGCGGCGCGCGCGGGCCAACGAGATCGCCGTCGGCAGGCTCACCTCCGCCCGTCCCCACCTGGTGGGGGTGCGGCCCGCGCGCGAGGTGCTCGACCTGCCGCGCGGAACGTTCTTCCACGCCGGCCCGCCGATCGAGTGGGAGCGCGCCTCGGGCCCGATGCGGGGGGCGCTGATCGGGGCCGCCCTGTTCGAGGGCCTCGCCGCCGACGCCGGGGAGGCCGAGAAGCTGCTGGCCTCCGGCGGCGTGACCCTGGACCCGTGCCACCACCACCGCGCGGTCGGCCCGATGGCCGGGGTGGTGACGCCGTCCATGTGGATGTTCGAGATCGCCGACGCCGAGCACGGCGGCTCCGCGTACTGCTCGCTCAACGAGGGCCTCGGCAAGGTGCTGCGGTACGGCGCCTACGGGCCGGAGGTGATCGCGCGGCTGCGCTGGATGGGCGATGTGCTCGGGCCGGTCCTCGCCGCCGCCCTCGCCCTGAGCGGGCCGATCGACCTGCGCTCGCTGATCGCCCAGGCGCTCCAGATGGGCGACGAGCTGCACAACCGCAACCGCGCGGCCACCTCGCTGCTCGTCCGTGAGCTCGCCCCCGCGATCGTCGACGCCGCGCCCGAGCGCGCCGCCGAGGTGCTGCGGTTCATCAACGGCAACGACCACTTCTTCCTGAACGCGGCCATGGCGGCGGGCAAGGTGGGCGCGGACGCGGCACGCGGCGTGCCGGGCTCGTCGCTGGTCGTGGCCATGGCGCGCAACGGCACCGACTTCGGCGTCCAGGTCTCCGGGCTCGGCGACCGCTGGTTCACCGGCCCCGCCGGGGTCCCCAACGGCCTCTACCTGGGCGCCTACGGCCCGGACGACGCCAACCCCGACATCGGCGACTCGACCATCACCGAGACCTCAGGCCTCGGCGGGTTCGCCATGGCGGCCTCCCCCGCGATCGTCCGGTTCGTGGGCGGGGACGTCGCGGACGCCGTCGCCGCCACGCGGAGGATGTACGAGATCACGCTGGCCGAGCACCCGGCGTATCAGATCCCCGGCCTCGGGTTCCGGGGGACGCCGGTCGGCATCGACGTGGCGCTGGTCGCGCGGACGGGGCTGCTGCCGATCGTCAACACCGGCATCGCCGGCAGGGTCGCCGGAACCGGGCAGGTCGGGGCCGGGCTGGTCAGCCCGCCCACCGAGGCGTTCACCTCGGCGCTGGTCGCACTGGCGGAGACCTAAAGGCGGACTGAATTCCCTTTGGCCCTGGATTGACTCTAGTATGAGCCAGCGTCATCTTGACGAGAAGCTCGATACATGATCCATACAGGGGATATGACGCGGACGAGCCTGAATTGGGGACCGCGGTATGACGACGGATCGCGCGCTTGGGGGGCTGCCCTCCATGCCTGAGGGACGGAGCCCGCTGGGCGGCGCGGGGGTCGCGCCGGAGGGTCAGGGCCGGCTGGTGGGAAGGCGGTATCGCCTGCTCTCGCCGGTCGGGCGTGGCGGCATGGGCATGGTCTGGCACGCGCACGACGTGCTGCTCGACCGCGATGTCGCCGTCAAGGAGCTGATCCTTCCTTTCGGCCTCGACCACGCGGGCAAGCAGGTCGCCCACCGGCGCATGCTGCGCGAGGCCAGGTCGGCGGCCCGGCTCAGCCACCCCGGCATCGTCACCGTCCACGACGTCGTCGAGGAGGATGGCCGTCCCTGGATCGTCATGGAGCTGGTCCGCGCCTGGTCGCTGGAGCAGGCCGTACGCCAGAGCGGGCCGCTGCCCGTCGTGCAGGCCGCCGAGATCGGCGTCCGCGTGCTGGACGCGCTGCGCCACGCGCACGCCGCGGGCATTCTGCACCGGGACGTCAAACCCGGGAACGTACTGCTCACCGCGGACCGCGTGGTGCTCACCGACTTCGGCATCGCCGCCATCGAGGGCGACGTCACGATCACCCAGACCGGCCTGCTGATGGGCTCGCCCGCCTACATCCCGCCGGAGCGGCTGCAGGGGCGTCCGATCACGCACGCCGCCGACCTGTGGTCCTTCGGCGCCACGCTCTACGCCGCCGTCGAGGGCCGCCCACCCTACGAGGGGCCGGACGCGGTGGCCGTCCTCGGCGCGGTGCTGACCCAGGAGCCCAACCGGCCGCAGCGGGCCGGGGCGCTGCTGCCCGTCGTCGAGGGCCTGCTGCGCAAGAACCCCGCCGACCGCATGCCCGCCGCCCAGGCCGCCGACCTGCTGGAACGGGTCCTGCGCAGCCACGGGTCGGGCTTGCCGCCCATCCGCCACGGCGAGCGTCCGCTGGCGGCGCCGCTGCCCACACGCGGCGACTCCACGCCCGCGCACCTGCTGCCGCCGCTGGACCCGCCGTCGGGGCCGCTGCCCTCGCGCATCATCGAGACCCCGTCGGGGCCGGTGCGCGTGCCGTCCCACCCGGAGCCCGGGCACGACGCGCTGGACGGCGGCACGGACGCGCAGCGCGGCCCGTATGACGCACTGAAGAGCCCTTCGGGCGGGATTCCGGCGGGCTCCTTCGACTCGCCGCGCGGTGCCTCCGGGTCTCAGCCCGGCCTGTACGACGCACTGAAGAGCACGTCCGGCCCCTTCGACATGCCCGGCGGCGCCTCGGGGCCCCAGTCGAACCCGTACGACGCGCTCCGAAGCACCTCCGGCCCGCATCCGGCCGACCCGTACGACGCGCTGCGCAGTCCCTCCGGGCCGCAGCCGGCGGATCCGGACGCGCTCCGCAGCTCCTCTGGGCCCCAGCGCGGCGCGTTCGACCCGTTCAGGAGCCCGTCGGGACCGCAGTCGGCCGACCCGTACGACGCCCTGCGCAGCACTTCAGGACCTCAGAGCAGCCCGTACGACCCACTGCGCAGCCCCTCGGGCCCGCAGTCGGCCGACCCCTACGACGCGCTGCGTAGCACTTCAGGACCTCAGGGCACCCCGTACGACGCCCTGCGCAGCGGCTCGGGACCTCAGGCGGACCGCTATGACGCGCTGCGCAGCAACTCAGGCCCGCAGGCGGACCGGTACGACGCGCTCAGGAGGCCCGCGGAGTCCCATCCGGGCGCGCAGTTCGACACGGCCCCGCGCTCGCCCCGCGACGCGCTGGTGGCGGGGACGCCGGACTCGCGTGTCTGGCCCGAGTCCACCTCCCCCGACCTGGCCGACCGCCTGGCCAAGGACATCGCGAGCGACAACCCCTTCGGGCCGCGGCGCAAGCCCTCCGGCGCGCGCCGCTCCGACGAGCCGGACGGGCCGCGCCGCCGCGCCGCCGATGACGACACCCGCGAGGGCCGCTCCCCCGTGCTGCTCGTGCTGGCCGGGGTCGGCATCGTCGGCGTCGTCGCCGCCCTGCTGTTCGTGCTGTGGCCGACCTCCTCCGCGCCCCGCGACGACACCGCCGCCCCTCCGGACGCCGGCGCCCCCGTCGCCTCCGGCCCGGCGGACCCCTCCACCTCCACCGAGCCCGACGCCTCGCCCGCCACCACCGAGATCCCCTCCGGCTTCAAGGCCCGGACGGGCGCCGGGGCGTCGGTCGCCGTCCCGCAGGACTGGACGGTCTCGGCCTCCAACCAGGCGGTGACCTACCTCGGACCGAAGAGCTCGGGCCGCCGCGTCCAGGTGAAGAAGGTCCCTGCCACCAAGGACGACGGCCTCGGCGCGCTCACCACGGCCAAGGACGAGGCCACGCTCACCGACTACGCGCAGATCCGGCTGGAGTCCTCCTCGTTCGGGGACGACACGTGGGAGTCGAGCGTCTGGGAGTACACCTACACCGCGCTGAACAACGTGACCACGCACGCCGTCACCCGGCACGTCTCGGTGGACGGCGACACGGCGTACGAGGTCACGTTCACCGCCCCCGACGCCGAATGGGACCAGCCGGACACCCGCCAGACGATGTCCGTCCTGTGGAACACCTTCAAGGTCCTGTAGTCCGGGTGTGAGGGCCGCCTCCTGCGGGCCTCTTGTGGCCTCACACGGCGGCGCGCGGGGTCAGCGGGATGATGATCTCGTCCTCCAGGGGCGGGTCGACCTCCTGGGGGAGGCAGCCGGTGGCGGCGAAGCAGCGGACGCGCAGGTCGCCCGCCTCCACGGAGACGTGCAGGAAGCTCTTGAAGAACGGCGGGGTGTCCCAGTCGGACAGCTCCGAGAAGTAGCGGTGGAAGGTGCGCCCCACGGGCAGGCGTAACGGCATGGGCCAGCCGCCGAGCACCCGCGCCGCCCACTTCATGCGCGCGGTGATCTTCACGGGCTTCGCGGCGGCCGGCGGGGAGCCGTCCGGGCCGCCCTCTCCTGTGCCGGGCTTCCGGGGCGGGGTGTTGCCGATCTGGCGGGACATCAGCACCAGGCCCTCGTCGGGCGTGAGGTAGAGCCAGGGCATGCGCAGCCGCTCGCGGTAGAGCTTGCTGTAGAACGACAGCGAGTCGCCGCGCAGCGGGTAGCACCGGAAGTCGTCCTCGCGCACCCCGCCGACGTCCACATGCGGGATCGTGTGGGTCGCGTGCATGAACGCCCCGCCGCCGCCGGAGACGATGTACTGGATGACGCGCCCGTTCGCCGTGACCGGGTAGCGCTGGTAGTTGTGGGTGTCGCCGCCGATCGCCGCCACGTAGTTGGAGGCCGGGTCGCGGACGATCTCGTCGACGGTGCCGCCGCCGTCGATCGGGCACGGGTGGTAGGCGTTGCGGTCGTAGATCGGCTTGCCGGTGATCAGGACCTTGGGCCGCGGGTCGGCCGAGACCCGGCGCAGCCATGCGCCCTGCTCGCGGTCGAGCGTGCCCCGGATGCCGGTGTCGATGCCGACGAGCAGCAGGCCGGGCAGGTCGATCACCCAGTACGGCGCGGGCTGCGTCGCCCGCTGCTCCGGGCGCGAGCGGCGGGTGCGGGCCTCGGCCAGCTTGGCCTCGTCGATGGTCTCGGGCTTCTTCCACAGCAGCCCGCGCAGGCCCGCGGGCGACAGCGAGAAGCCCATGCGCGTGGCCTTGAGCGCGGGGGCGTCGCAGAAGACGCGCATGAAGCCGCCGAGCCCGTCGTACCAGTCGTGGTTGCCGGGGATCGCGTAGATCGGCGCGGGATAGTCCTGGTACGGACGGAAGAACTTGTCGCCGTACTCGTTGCCGGAGCCGGTCGGGTAGATGACGTCGCTGGCGATGACCGCGAAGGCCGTCCCCTGGCCGATCTTGAGCAGGCCCGGCACGACGGCGTACTGCGAGGCGTCGCCCTCGCCGGTGTCACCGATGATCAGGAAGCTGTACTCGTCCCCGACCTGCGGCTTGATGCGGAAATCGGGGTCGGCGCCCTGCTCCTTGCGCGCGGCGATCCAGCGCCCGCGCACGCCGTTGGACGGGTCGCCGAAGAGCAGCGCCAGGATCTCGTTGCGCGAGCGCCACAGCGTGGCGGGCTTCAGCCAGGAGAAGCTCTTGCCGCTCGGGCGCAGCGCCTGGAACGTCCCGATCTGCCGGCACGACCAGCCCGCGCCCTCTTCGGAGACCCGTGAGCTGACGCGCTTGCCGACCTCGGCGGCCCGATCCACATCGACCATGCCCCTATCTTCGCCGTGATCTTCCCCGGCCGCACACCGGATTCACCAACGAACACGGACCGGTCCGGCGAAGATCAGGGGATCAGGACGCCCGGGTTGAGGATGCCCTCGGGGTCGAGGCGGTCCTTGACCGCGCGCAGGATCTCCACGCCCAGCTCGCCGATCTCGGTGGCGTACGCGGCCCGGTGGTCCCTGCCGACGCCGTGGTGGTGCGAGATCGTGCCGCCCGCCAGCCCGACCGCCTCGTTGACCGCGCGTTTGGCGGTGGCCCACTGCGCCAGCGGGTCCGCGGTCTGCGCGGTCACGACGGTGAAGTACAGCGAGGCGCCGGTGGGGTACACGTGGGAGATGTGGCACATGACCAGCGGGGCCGTGGGCTGCGCCGAGGAGCCGGACGAGGTGACGAGGGCCGCGCCCAGCACCATGCGCACGGCGTCGTAGAGCTTGGGGATGCCCGACCAGAAGCAGGCCGTCTCCAGCGTCTCGACGGTCGCGCCCGCCGCCAGCAGCGCGTCGCGCAGGTACGGGGCGCTGAACCGGCCGCGGGCCCACGTCTCGCCCGGCTCCGGCCCCAGGTAGACGCCACCGAGGTTCGACAGCGTGGCGGCGGTCAGCTCGCGGCGGTGGGCGACCTCGCCGGTCTCGCCCTCGTACCCGAGGACGGCCAGGCAGCCGGCGTCGGTCTGGAAGCCGCCGATCTCGCCCGGCTTGGCCAGGCCGACCATCGTCTCGGCCTCGTCCGACAGACGCAGAACCGTGGGCATCGGCCCGTCCTGCGCGAGGCGGCGCAGCGCGGCCGTCCCCTCCTGGAACGACGCGAACCGCCAGCCTTCGTACACCTTCTCGGCGGGGACGCGCCGCACCCGCAGGCGCAACGAGGTGATCACGCCGAACGCGCCCTCGGAGCCGAGGACGAGCTGGCGCAGGTCCGGGCCCGCCGCCGACTTGGGCGCCCGGCCGAGGTCCAGCGTGCCGTGGGCGGTGGCGAGGGTGAGACCCACCACCATGTCGTCGAAACGGCCGTACCCCGCCGACGCCTGGCCGCTGGAGCGCGCCGCCGCGAACCCGCCCAGCGTGGCGTACTCGTAGGACTGCGGGAAATGGCCGAGGGTCAGCCCGTGCCCGGCGAGCAGATGCTCGGCCTGCGGGCCGCGCAGCCCCGGCTGGACGTCGGCGACCATGGACTCGGGGTCCACCGACAGCAGCCCGTTGAGGCGGGCCAGGTCCAGGGCGATCACGCCCGCGTACCCCTGGCGGGTGGCCACGAGCCCGCCCACCACCGAGGTCCCACCGCCGAACGGCACGACCGCGACGCGGTGGCGGGCGCACACCCGCAGGACCTCCACGACCTCCTCGTGCGAGCCGGGCAGCACCACGGCGTCGGGCGAGTCGGAGCCATCGCCCGCGCGCATCAGCAGCAGGTCGGGGGTGGACTTGCCCCGGGTGTGGCGGATCCGCGTGTCGTCGTCGGTCCGGACGTGCTCGGCGCCGACCGCCGCGCACAGGGCGTCGGACACCTGCGCGGACAGCGCCCCGGGGTGCAGCCTGACCTCGCCGAACGTGGCGGGGGGCGCGGCGGGCTCGCGCACGCCGAGCAGGTCGCGCAGCAGCTTGCGCACGGGGTCGGGCAGGGCGGCGGCCTTCGCGGGGTCGCCCCAGCCGGACCAGAGCATGGGTTCGGCCGCGGTGTCGGGGGTTTCCACGCCCTACACTGTGACACGCGCGATCCGTCCCGCTACGTCCGGGCACCCCGTCGGAAAGTACAACTCCGTGACCTCCCATCCGACCCCCTCGGACCCTCCATGGCCCTCCCCCTCGGCTTTGGCGCCGGCCTCCTCGAAGCCCTCCCGCCCTGTCTCCCGTGAGCCCTCCCGCCCGGTCGCTTCGTCCGACCCTCGCCGCTCACCGGACCACGGCGTGGTCACCGGCGGGGTACCGTCTCGGCGACCTGCTGCGGGCGTCGGCGGGGACGCCGCGCGCGACGCTGCCCGGCCCCTCCCGCGTGACGGCCGCACGCGCCCGCGCCCTGGCGCCCGCCCTGCGCGCCGGCGGCCTGCGCGGCGGGCTCGTCTCGTTCGACGGCCGGGTGACCGACGACGCGCGGCTGGTGGTCGCGATCGCCCGGACGGCCGACGCACACGGCGCGCGCGTCCTGACGCGGTGCCGGGCGCTGGCCCTGGCCGGCGACGGCGCCGAGGTCCGTGACGAACTGACCGGCGAGACGTTCGCGATCCGCGCCCGCGCGGTGGTCAACGCGGCGGGCGTGTGGGCGGGCGGGCTGACGGCCTCGGTGTCCCTGCGCCCCTCACGGGGCACCCACCTCGTGCTGCGGCCGGGAGCGCTCGGCGACCAGCGCGCCGGGCTGCACGTGCCGATCCCCGGCGAGACGGCACGCTTCGCGCTGGTCCTCCCCCAGCCGGACGGCCGCGTCCACGTCGGGCTGACCGACGAGCCGGTGGACGGCCCCGTCCCGGACGTCCCCGAGGCGCCGGAGGCGGACGTCGCCTTCCTGCTCGGCGTCCTGAACTCGGTTCTGGAGACGCCGATCGCCCGCGCGGACGTGGCAGGGGCCTACGCGGGCCTGAGGCCGCTGCTGACGGGCGAAGGGCGCACGGCCGATCTCTCGCGAAGGCACGCGGTCCTGAGGGCTCCTGACGGCGTCGTGACGATCGTCGGCGGAAAACTGACCACCTACCGCGCCATGGCCCGCGACGCGGTCGACGCGGCAATCCCCTCGGCCCCGCCGAGCCGCACGGCGCACCTGCCCCTGGTGGGCGCCGCCGGCCATCACGCGGACCCGCCCAGGGCGGACGCCGAAGATCACGCGCGCCGGCCACGGCGGGACGGCGTCATGTACGAGACGCGGCCGGACGGGGATGGCGTGCCCGCCCGGCTGGCCGAGCGGTACGGCTCGGAGGCGCGCGCCGTCCATGAGCTGGCGCTGCGCGATCCGTCGGCCGCGCGGGTGCTGCCGACGGGCGTCACGATGGCAGAACTGATCTGGGCGGTGCGCCACGAAGGCGCCCTGGACGCCGGCGACCTCCTGGACCGCCGCACCCGCATCGGCCTGATCCCCGAAGACCGCGCGGCGGCCCTCCCCGTGGCCGAACAACTCCTCCGCGACCACACCACCTGATGCGGGTCCGCGGCGGTGCGGGATCGCTTTCCTCCGCTGAAGGGAGGCCCCGGCGGTCGGGGCGGGGGCCCGGACAGGGAAACTTGTGGCCCACAGTCGGGCGGGGGTGGCCCCTTGTCCGGGGTGGGTGGGTGGAGAGGTGGTGGCCGGGGGCGGGGCGGTGTGAGCTGGGGGAAGGGGCGTGGGCGGGGCTCTAGTCACAGGTGGGCGGGCACGGCAACCCGACCTCGGGAATTGGGAACGTGATTAATCTCACACCCACGAGCCCGCCGGAGGGCCGCGCAGGTGATCGCCCGTTGCACCCCAGGGCCGCCAAGGGGACCCCAGCCCGGTCCAGCCCCCCGGAATACCGGCGCGACCGTTTAGGTTAGTCTTACCTAAGTGTCAAAGGGGGCGATGTGACGGAGGACCGGGCCCGGGGCTGTGACCACCCGGACGGATGCCACGCGGGAATGGTGCCGACGCTCGCCAGCGCGACCGTGGGCGCGCGGTTCTGGCTGCTCATCGAGCACACCGGCCCATGGGCGTCCCATCTGCCCGAGTGCGACCTACCTGAGGACGTCCACGCGCTGATCGCGCGGGCGACCGAAATGGGCATCCGTCCGCAGCTCATCCGGCGTCCCGGCCGCCGCAACGCCACCGCGAGCCCCCGCCATGTGATGGTGGCCGATACCACATCCCAGACGCCGTGGCTCGCCGAGGGCCGGTTCGAGGACGTCAGAGATCTTGACCTGGGATCTCTCGTGCGCGGAGTGGTGCCCGAGTCCTGCATACTGGTGAAGGAGCCGGTGTTCCTGGTCTGCACGCATGCCAAGCGCAATGCGTGTTGTGCCCGCATCGGTCTCCCCCTCGCGCGGGTTTTGGGTGAGAGCCAGCCGGGAAGAGTGTGGGAAACCACTCATGTGGGCGGCGATCGATACGCCGCTAACCTTGTGTGCTTGCCACACGGGCTTTACTACGGCAGCATGTCTCAGGCTGCTGCGATCGCGGCGGCAAACGCGTACCGGTGCGGTGAGGTAGTCCTTGACCGTTTCCGGGGACGCGCAGGCATCCCTGAGCCATCGCAGGCCGCCGAACATTTCGTCCGGGCTCATACGGGCGAGTTGTCGGTAGGCGGAGTGGCCGTGGAATCCACCAGGTCGGACGGTGACGTCACCGAGGCGATTGTGCGCCACGGGGACGTCCGGTTCCGGGTTGTGGTCGAACGTACGGTGTTCGCGCCGTGCGGCATGGCATGCGCCGACACGATCATGACCTACAGGCCGGTCGCGCTGGAGCGTCTCCAGTGCGGCGCGCCCGTTCTGACCTGAGGTCCCTACCGGGCCGGGAACACCACGGGTCTATTCGGCGTTGGAACGGAGGACGCCATACGCGTCCAAAGCGGCACAAACCCGAAATACATCTCACCTAAGGTGGTTTCTCATGTCTCAGGTACGTCGGCAGATCGCCCGCCCGCGCCCCAGCTGGGGTTGGCAGGATGATGCCGCGTGCCGGGGAGAGGACCTTGTGCTGTTCTTCGGTCCTGACGGCGAGCGTCAGCCGGAGCGCGACATTCGCGAGCGCAAGGCCAAGGCCATCTGCGCCCAGTGCCCTGTCCGCGCGGAGTGCCTCGACTACGCCCTCTCACGTCCCGAGAAGTACGGCACGTGGGGCGGGCTCAACGAGGACGAGCGCGCGTCCGAGCGTCGTCGGCGCATGCGGCGTGCCGCCAGCGCCGGCATCAGTGCTGCCTGAACCTCCACCGGCACTTTTCCGCCACGTCGTGATCATGCGGCTTTTCCGCTCCTGTACGCCTCCAGGGCCGAAATTGCCGCATGATCATGCGGGTCCCTCCCGGCGACGGGGGGCGCCCGGCGTTTCCCCCCGATTCCCGATGAAGGCGAAGAATCCCATTCACCGTCCCTGCCGTAGCAGGCGGAGGACGTCCGCGTCGGTCAACTGCTCGAACCGCAGGTACCACTGACCGACCGCGTGGAAGCCCGGCGGCGTGGAGAGCACCACCACCTCGTCCGCCTCGTCCCGAAGCGCCGTGACCGTCTTCGATGACCCGACCGGCACGGCGAGCACCACCCTCCTGGGTCCGGACCGCCGGACGGCGCGCAGTGCCGCGCGTGCCGTCCCGCCCGTCGCGAGCCCGTCGTCCACCACGACGACGTCCCGTCCCGCCAGAGCGGGCATCGGACGCTCGCCCCGGTAGGTCGTGACCCGCCGGGCCAGTTCCCGCCGCTCCCGCTCGACGATCGGGGCGAGATCGTCCTCGTCGATCTCCAGGCGCCGCAGCATCTCCTGGTCGAACACCGGATCCCCGCCCTCGGCGATCGCGCCGAGGCCCAGTTCCGGCTGCACGGGGTGGCCGATCTTCCGGGTCACCAGGACCTCCAGCGGCGTCTGCAGCCGTTCGGCGATCGGCCCGGCCACGGCCACACCCCCGCGCGGCAGGGCGAGGAGCACCGGGTCGGCGAGCCCCGCGTCCGCGAGGATCTCGGCGAGCAGCGTCCCCGCCTGCTCCCGGTCGGCGAACGGAAGGGACACGCGCCGGGAAGCGCTCATGCCCCTTTCGTACCCTTTGACCTGAAATGCAAGCGGGGACGCCCGCCCCTGTCAGGGCCGTGACCGCCCACGCATCGACTTGTGGATGATCTTCCACTGGCGCGTCTGCTCGGCCCGGAGCCGGGCGTCGGTGCGGCTCGCCATCCAGTTCGCCTCCCGCTGGAGCTTGCGCCAGCTCTCCAGGCGCCGCTCCGGCAGCTCACCGGACTCCAGCGCCGCGAGGACGGCGCAGCCAGGCTCGCTCTCGTGGGAGCAGTCGCCGAACCGGCAGTCCTCGGCGAGCTCCTCGATGTCGGAGAACACCATGTCGACGCCCTGGCTCATCTCGTACAGGCCGACGCGGCGGATCCCCGGCGTATCGATGACCAGCCCGCCCCCGGCCAGCGGGATCAGCTCGCGGTGGACGGTGGTGTGCCGTCCCCGGCCGTCGCCGGCGCGGACCCGCTGCGTCTCCATGACCTCCTCGCCGGCGAGCGCGTTGACGAGCGTGGACTTGCCCGCTCCGGACGCCCCGAGGATCACGGCCGTGCGCGCCCCGTCGAGATGGCCGCGCACGACCTCCACCCCCTCCCCCGTGAGCGAGGAGACGGCGTGCAGCGCCACCCCCGGTGCCGCGGCGGCGACGTCGCCGAGCAGGTCCGCGAGGTGCTCGCCGACCAGGTCGGCCTTGGTGATCAGCACGACCGGCTCGGCTCCGCTCTCCCAGGCCAGGGCGAGCAGGCGCTCGACGCGGCCGAGGTCGGCGAAGTCGGAGGCGTGCATGGACGGCTCGGCGACGAACACCACGTCCACGTTGGCCGCCAGCACCTGTCCCTTGGAGTCGCCGGACAGGCCGCCGCGCGAGTCACGGGCGACGCCGCCGCGGACGAAGGCCGTCCTCCTCGGGAGGATCGAGTCCAGCTCGTAGCGGCCCTCGGACAGCAGCGTGAGCGCCGCCCAGTCGCCCACGCAGGGCAGGTTCACCGGGTCCTCCGCCGTCGCGCGCCTCAGTCGGGCGCCGTAGGCGGCGTGGTGGTGACCGTCGGCGGTGATGACGTCGGCGGCGCCGCGATCGACGCGCGCGACGCGGGCGGGGACGGCACCGCCCGGGAGCTCGGCCGCGAGGGACTCGTTCCAGCCGAGAGAAGAAAGATCGAGACCAGGAGTGGTCAACTCAGGGCACCCTTCGGGAACGGGTGCCGCGGCTTCAGCGCGCGGACGGCACCCAGGAGAAAACGGACTCGGGCATGCTTAGAAAGACCCGCATAGTCCTCACCTCCCGGGTGTCGTGGCCGCCTCCTGACGAAGCGGCGAAGCCGGGCCCACTGTATCGCGGGCCCGGCCTCGCGGGGCAACTCATTTACGGCGCGTCACACGACGGCGGGGTCACCCCTGCCGCCGCCGGGCGGTCAGGCCAGGCCGGGCGCCGGGAACTTGGAGGTCAGGTCGCTGACCTCGCCGTGAACGCGCGCGATGACCTTGTCGGCGGCGTCCGCGTCGCCCTTGGCCAGGGCGGTGACGACCTCGTCCATCCAGGCGCCGATCTGGCGCATCTCGGCCTCGCCCATGCCGCGGCTGGTGATCGACGGCGTGCCGATGCGCAGGCCGGAGGGGTCGAACGGCTTGCGCGGGTCGAACGGGACGGTGTTGTAGTTCGTCTCCAGGCCGGCGCGGTCCAAGGCCTGCGCGGCGGGCTTGCCCGCGACGCCCTTGGACGTCAGGTCGATCAGGATGAGGTGGTTGTCCGTGCCGCCGGACACCAGCTCGAACCCGCGCGAGGAGAGCTCCTCGGCCAGGGCCTTGGCGTTGGCGACGACCTGCCGGGCGTAGACCTTGAAGTCGTCCCCGGCCGCCTCGCGCAGCGCCACGGCGATGGCGGCGGTGGTGTGGTTGTGCGGGCCGCCCTGCAGACCCGGGAACACCGCCTTGTTCAGCGCCTTGGCGTGGTCGTCGTCGTTCGCCATCAGCATGGCGCCGCGCGGGCCGCGCAGCGTCTTGTGCGTGGTGGTCGAGATGACGTCGGCGTGGCCCACCGGCGAGGGGTGGGCGCCGCCGGCGACGAGGCCGGCGATGTGCGCGATGTCCGCGGCGAGCACGGCCCCGACCTCACGGGCGACCTCGGCGAAGGCCGGGAAGTCGATCGTGCGCGGGATCGCGGTGCCGCCGCAGAAGATCAGCTTGGGACGGTGCTCCAGCGCGAGGGCCCGCACCTCGTCCATGTCGATGCGGCCGGTGTCCTGGCGCACGCCGTAGCGGACCGGGTTGAACCACTTGCCGGTCGCCGACACCGACCAGCCGTGGGTCAGGTGACCGCCGAACGGCAGTCCCATGCCCATGACGGTGTCGCCCGGGTTCAGGAACGCCAGGTAGATCGCCAGGTTGGCCGGCGACCCGGAGTACGGCTGGACGTTGGCGTGGTTCACACCGAACAGGGCCTTGGCGCGCTCGATGGCCACGGTCTCGATCTGGTCGATGACCTGCTGGCCCTCGTAGTAACGCTTGCCCGCGTAGCCCTCGGAGTATTTGTTGGTGAGGACTGTGCCGGTCGCCTCGAGGACGGCCCTGGAGACGTAGTTCTCCGAGGGGATCAGCTTGACGGTGTCGGCCTGGCGCCGCTCCTCCGCCCTGATCAACTCGGCGATCTCCGGGTCGACGTCGGCAAGAGAACTCATGGCCCTACCCTTCGTTGGATTGGATCCGGCGGAGACCCAGGCGCCCGGCCCCCGCCCTGTTCGCTCCCTGGTGGTGGTCCACCCAGACGCGCCGGTCACGTCGCGTCAGACGATAGCGGACTCGGCGTTTCTGGCGTTGGCGCCGCCCGGCCACAGGCGGTCGACCTCGGCGTTGAGCGTCGCGCCGATGAGGACCGCGAGCGCCGTGATGTACAGCCACAGCAGCACCGCGATGGGCGCCGCCAGCGAGCCGTAGATCGACAGCGGGCTGAACCACGCGGCCAGCACCTCGCGCAGCACGGCCGCGCAGGCGATCCAGATGAGCAACGCCAGCAGGGCCCCGGGAACCTCCCGCCACCAGCGCGTGCGCACCGGAACGCTCACGTGGTAGAGCAGCGTGAGCACCAGAACCGAGCTCACGATCACGACCGGCCAGTACAGGACCCCTACGATGCCGCTGTACTGCGGTAAGGCCTCCGAGAGCAGGGTGGGGCCCACGACCAGTACGGGGATGACGATCAGCGCGATCACCAGCGCCGCCAGGTAGAGGCCGAACGACAGGATGCGCGTGCGGATGATGCTGCGCGCCTCCCCCAGCCCGTAGGCGATGGAGATCAGGTCGACGTAGACGAACAGCGCCCGGGAGCCGGACCACAGCGCGAGCAGGAAGCCCACCGAGATCAGCGAGACCTGCCCGCCTCTGAGGACGTCGTCGAGCAGCGGGCGCACCACGCGGTCGATCGTGTTGCCGGTGAACAGCAACTGCGCCTGCTCCAGGACCCACCCGCGCGTCTCGGCGACCGTCCCCGGCCCGAGGATCCCGCTCAGGTGGCCGAGCAGGCCGATCAGCCCGAGGACGAACGGCGGCAGCGACAGCAGCGCGAAGAACGCGGCCTCGCCCGCCAGGCCCGTCACGCGGTAGTTGAAGCCGGCGACCGTGGTGGCGCGCGCCAGCACCCAGAGCCGGGACTCGAAGGCCCGCGCGCCGCGCAGCGACGCGAGGCCGGCCATCGCGTTGCGCCTGGCCCTGGCCCTGACCAGCCTCCATCGGGCCGCCCGCCGCGAAGGATCGGACGACCGGGCGGGCGCGCCTGTGGACGTCATGGCACCCAAAAGTAGTCGCTGCGCGCTTCCACCACGACACCACCTTGTGAACGATCTCGATCGTGGCGTCTACCCGGTGAGACGCCTTCCTATCCGGTGCGCATATCGCAACCTCCCATGCTAGCCGTTACGGAGGGCCGAAAACGGCGATGACCTGGGGTGAAGTGTCCCAGGGCGAAGAACGAGGGGAGAAGGAGATCGTGATCTGCAAGGAGTGCAAGGAGGGCCGGCACGAGGGGTGCCGGGGCGGTTCGTGGTGCGACTGCCAGCACCAGACCACGCCTCCTCCGCCGATGACGCCGCTGGCCTGGCCGCGCAGCGGCTGAGGGATCCGGACATCGGACCGGAATATCCAAAGTGTGGACCAGATATTGGACATCCGGCACATGGAGGGTATGGTTTGGTACATGCCAGCGGACCCGCTCCTCGTCGTGCGACGCCACGTCGACTTGCTGCGTGTCCGCAGTGCCATCTGTAGTGACGCCCGTTGACCGTCGCCCGCTGTTGACTTCTGCCAGCCAGGGCGCGTGACAGGCGTCTTTTTCTTGCCCTCAGGACTCCGCCCCGAGCCTGGCGGCGGCCTGCGCGCGCGTCCTCGCGCCCCCGATGACCATCCTCGGTAAAGGACGCCTCATGACCAGCCCGCCCAGGCCCGCGAACCGCCACCACAAGCGCCCGCGAGGCGAAGGCCAGTGGGCCCTCGGATACCGTGAGCCGCTGAACAAGAACGAGGAGAACAAGAGGAACGACGACGGGCTCAACGTCCGTCAGCGGATCATCGACGTTTACTCCAAGCGCGGCTTCGACTCCATCGACCCCGCCGACCTGCGGGGCCGTTTCCGCTGGTACGGCCTCTACACCCAGCGCAAGCCGGGCATCGACGGCGGTAAGACCGCGATCCTCGAGCCCGAGGAGCTGGACGACCGCTACTTCATGCTGCGCGTCCGCATCGACGGCGGGCAGCTCGACCTGCGGCAGCTCCGCACGATCGCCGACATCGCCAACACCTACGCCCGGGGGACGGCGGACGTCACCGACCGGCAGAACATCCAGCTCCACTGGATCGAGATCGAGTCGGTCCCCGCGATCTGGGAGGCCCTGGAGTCCGTGGGGCTGTCGACCACCGAGGCCTGCGGCGACACCCCGCGCGTCATGCTCGGATGCCCGCTCGCCGGCATCGACGCCGACGAGGTGATCGACGCGACCGACCAGATCGACGACACGGTCGCCCGGTACATCGGCGACCAGGCGTACTCCAACCTGCCCCGCAAGTTCAAGTCGGCGATGAGCGGCTGCCCCGCGCACTGCACGGTGCACGAGATCAACGACATCGCCTTCGTCGGCGTGGTGAACGAGCAGGGCGAGAAGGGCTTCGACCTGTGGGTCGGTGGCGGCCTGTCCACCAACCCCATGCTGGCCAAGCGCCTCGGCACGTTCGTCCGGCCCGAGCAGGTGCACGAGGTGTGGGCCGGGGTCATCGGCATCTTCCGCGACTACGGCTACCGCAGGCTGCGCCACCGGGCCCGCATCAAGTTCCTGGTCAACGACTGGGGACCCGAGCGGTTCCGCGAGGTGCTGGAGAAGGAGTACCTCGGCTACACCCTGCCCGACGGGCCGGCGCCCGAGCCTCCGCGCGGCGGCCGGCGCGACCACGTCGGGGTGCACCCGCAGAAGGACGGCAACTACTACGTCGGGTTCGCCCCGAAGGTCGGGCGGCTGGACGGCGACAAGCTGCACCTGATCGCCGACATCGCCGAGCGGCACGGCTCAGGCCGCGTCCGCACCACCGTCGAGCAGAAGATGGTGATCCTGGACGTCGCGCCGGGCGAGGTGGACGGCCTCGTCGCCGACCTGGAGGCCGCCGACCTGCGGGTCAACCCCGGCACGTTCCGCCGCCAGACGATGGCCTGCACGGGCATCGAGTTCTGCAAGCTGGCGATCGTCGAGACCAAGGCGCTCGCCTCCGACCTCATCGACGAGCTGGAGCACCGCCTGCCGGACTTCTCCGACCCGCTGACCATCAACGTCAACGGCTGCCCGAACTCCTGCGCGCGCATCCAGGTCGCCGACATCGGCCTGAAGGGCCAGCTCGTCACCGACGGGTCCGGCCAGCAGGTCGAGGGCTTCCAGATCCACCTTGGCGGCTCGCTCGGCGTGACCCCCGGCTTCGGCCGCAAGGTCCGCGGGCTCAAGGCCACCGCCGCCGAGCTTCCCGACTACATCGAACGAGTCCTGAAGAACTTCCAGAGCCAGAAGACCGACGGTGAGACCTTCGCCGAGTGGGTCCAGCGCGCCGAGGAGGCCGACCTCTCGTGAGCCTCCGTACGGCGCCGGGGCGGGACGGGAGGCGGGCGTGACCGAGCGCGCCGTCCCGTTCCACTGCCCGTACTGCGGCGACGAGGACCTCGAACCCTATGAGGGCGACGGCGGCTGGTACTGCCGGTCGTGCGCCCGCGCCTTCAAGCTGAAATTTCTCGGCATCGGCGTGCGCTCATGATCGGCGCACCTTCTCGACGGGGGCCGCGGGCCTCCCTGAGCCCGGCGACGCCCCCGCGAACTTTGACGAACGAGGAGCAGCGAGTCATGACACTGGTGGAGATAGAGACCGGCCTGGAACGCCAGCGCGGCGTGCTGGACCTGCGGGGCATCGTCGAGTCCGCCGCCGCGTTCCTGGAGGACGCGCCCGCGCGCGAGATCATCCGCTGGGCGGCGGCCACGTTCGGCGACCGGCTGTGTCTGACGTCCTCGATGAGCGACGCCCTGCTCATCGACCTGGTGAGCCGGGTGAAGCCCGGCGTGGACGTGCTGTTCATCGACACCGGCTACCACTTCGCCGAGACCATCGGCACGCGTGACGCCGTGCGGCAGGTGTACGACGTCAACGTCATCGACATCAAGCCGTCCAGGACGGTCGAGGAGCAGAACCGCGAACTCGGCCCGCGCCTGCACGGCCGCAACCCCGACCTGTGCTGCTTCCTGCGCAAGGTGGAGCCGCTGAACCGCGCGCTGGAGCCGTACCTCGCGTGGATCTCCGGCATCCGCCGCGACGAGTCGCCCACCCGGGCGAACACCAAGGTCGTCGAGTGGGACGCCAAGCGCCAGATGGTCAAGGTCAACCCGATCGCCCGCTGGACGCAGGACGACGTCGACAACTACATGGCCGACAACGGGGTGATCATCAACCCGCTGCACTACGACGGCTACCCCTCGATCGGCTGCGCGCCCTGCACCCGCCGCGTCGCCCCCGGCGAGGACCCACGCAGCGGCCGCTGGGCCGGCCTGGGCAAGACCGAATGCGGAATCCACCTCTGACCGGTCCCGGGGTCCCGTCCCCGGCCGGTGCCGGTGACGCGGCGACGCGTGCCCCCGGGGCTGCGCCGATCCTCGTGACCGGCGCGCCGCCGGCCGTCCAGGGGATGACCCCGCTCCCGAGGGGGCCGCTGCCTCCTCTGGTGGCGGTGGCGCACGGATCCCGCGACCCGCGCGCCTCCGCGACGGTGGAGGCGCTGCTGGCCGACGCCCGGCGCGCGCGGCCGGGCCTGCGGATCCGGGGGGCCTACCTGGACCACGCGCGGCCGGCGCTGGGCGAGGCGCTCGCCGGGCTCGGCGAGGCCGTGGTGCTGCCGCTGCTGCTCACCGAGGCGTACCACAGCCGCGTCGACATCCCGTCCGCGCTGCACGAGGCGCGCGCGGCGAGTCCCGGCCTGCGCGTCCACCAGGGCCCGACCCTGGGCCCGCATCCGCTGCTGATCGCCGCCCTGGAGCGGCGCCTGGCGGAGGCGGACGTGACGATCGGCGACCCGGACACCGCCGTCGTCCTGGTCTCCGCGGGTTCGAGCGACCCCCGCGCCAACGCGGTGATCGCCGACATGGCCCGGACGTGGGCCCGCTCCCGCCCCTGGCACTCGGTCACCCCCGCCTACGCCTCGGCCGCCTCCCCCACGCCCGACCAGGCCGTGCACGCCCTCCTGAACGACGTTCGGCCGTCCGTCCCGGACGGCATCGCGGAGACGCTCGCGTACGCGGGCCCGGCCTCGTACGGCGGCTCGCGGGCGGGCGACGGGCGCGCGGGGAGGCCACGCCACGTCGTCGTCGCCCTCTACCTCCTCGCCTCCGGGTACTTCGCCGACAAGGTCACGCGCGACACCCTGCGCGCCGGGGCCCGCGCGGTCGCCGACCCGCTCGGCCCCGCCCCCGAGCTGACCACCGTCCTGCTCGACCGCTACGCCCGGGCCGCCCGCACGTTCGCCGCGGGGGCGGGGCCGGGCCCAGGGCGTGCCCGATAGTCGGCGGGTCCAGGCGATGACGGCATTGAAGGGGTGCCACCGGTCGGCACCACCGTCTGCGCGATCCGGTCGGCCACGGTGGGCGCGCCGAGCAATCTTGTCCCGGCGCCGTGTGCTTTGGGGACCCGCCTCCTCCCCTCGGCAGGGCCGGACGATCCGCCGTTGCTCAAAGCACCGGCGGGTTTCGCGGAGCGGGGCGCTCAGATGCGGACCACGACTTTTCCTCTCACGTGCCCGCGCTCGGAGTAAGCATGGGCTTCCGCGATCTGTTCGAGCGGGTAGGAGCGCTCGACACGAGGTGTGTAGCGGCCTTGTCGGCCCAGCTCCCCGGCTGCTGCCAGAAGCCCGGAGTCGTTGCGCGCGTTGGCCAGATGCGTACCCAGGCGAGGTGCGTTGGCATGGTCGGCGACGGTCGACACGCGGGTGGGATCGCCCACGATCGCGACGAGGTCGGCCAGGGACCCGGAGGCCGCGCCGTCCAGCGCGAAGTCGATACCGTCCGGGGCGAGGGCAGAGACGCGTTCTGCGAGCCCGGTGCCGTAGGTGGTGGCCATTGCTCCGAGAGCGCTGAGGAACTCGTGGTTGTGCTCGCCGGCCGTTCCGATGACCGTGGCGCCTTGCGCGACAGCGATCTCCACCGCGGCACTGCCCACGCCTCCGGCGGCGCCCTCGATGAGAAGGGTGCGTCCCTTGAGGGAACCGAATACCTCCAGGCCGGCCAGCGCGGTCACGGAAGCCAGGCCGGCACCGGCGGCCTGCTCGTCGTTCCATGCGGCGGGTGCGGGGGCCCAGGCCGAGAGCACCGCCAGCTCCGCTGTCGCGCCGGTGACACCGCCCAGCCCGAAAACACGGTCTCCGATACTCACCTCCCGCACCTTGTCACCGATCTCGTCCACCACGCCGACGGCATCGCGTCCAGGGATCGCGGGCAGCTCCACGGGGAGCACCTCACGTACCGCGCCACTGCGTACCTTCCAGTCGACGGGATTGACGCCGGCCGCCGTGACGCGGACGCGGATCTCACCGGGCCCGGGATGTGGGTCCGGCACTTCCTCGATCACAAGGGTCTCTACACCGCCGTACTCGTGATAACGGGCTGCGCGCATGGTGTCCTGCCTTACCAGATCGGTGGGCTCGGTGAGCCCGACGTCAGCTAGGCTAAAACCTCACGTCAACGTCAGATGCAAGTCGGGCAGGCGACCCGGAGAACGGAGGACCGGTGCGTATCGGTGAGGTGGCGGAGAAGGCGGGCGTGAGCGTCCGGGCCCTGCGGTACTACGAGGAGCAAGACCTTCTGCAGCCTGACCGCGGCGCCGGAGGCCAGCGTCAGTATCCCGATACCGCCGTCGCTCGGGTCAGGCTGATCCAGCAGCTCTTTGCCGCCGGCCTGCCGAGCAGGTCCGTCCGTGAGGTGCTGCCGTGCGTGGATTCCGGCAAAGCGGCCCCGGGGCTCCTGGACCACCTGGAGACCGAGCGCGCCCGTATCAGCCGGCGGATCATCGACCTGCTCGCGGCGCGTGACCGGCTCGACGTTGTGATCGCCAACACGCGGAACCCTCCCCCTCACTGCGATCACACACAGTGACGAGTGCTGCTCTCGCGAGCGTACGCGCGTCAGACCAACTCGACGAACCCCCGGACCTCCCGCAAGTGCTGCACGACCTGCGTGCGGATCCTGAGACTCAGCGTGCCGTCCTGCGGTATGCCCAGGCCATCCAGGGCTGGGCCGCC